>JAKDNM010000198.1 GCA_030456445.1 Hyphomicrobiales bacterium | reverse complement strand
TGGAAGGCCATCTTCAGCTTGTCGCCTTCCTTGAAGGTGAGGCTGTCGAACTCCGACAGATGCCCCTTCATGGCACGCAGCCAGCCCTTGTCGGAGACGACGACGGTAATCGGCTCCTTCTCCACCATGGCGTTGTGGATGTCGGCGACATCGACATGAGGCGCGTCGGCGAATGTCGTTCGGCGGCGGCCAAGCGGCGTCTCGGGACCGAATTTCTCGCGGATGAGACCGATCTGATAGGCGATCATCTGCCATTGCTTGGGCTCCGAAGCGAGTAGCGCCTCGATCTGCTTCTTCTCCTCGGTGAGCGCCTCGAACTCCTTGCGGATCTCGAATTCCTCGAGCTTGCGCAGATTGCGCAACCGCATGTTGAGGATGGATTCGGCCTGAAGATCGGTGAGGCCCCAGCGGGCCATCATCACCTGCTTGGGCTCGTCCTCCTCGCGGATGATGCGGATCACCTCGTCGATGTTGAGATAGGCGACGAGCAGGCCGCCGAGAATTTCCAGCCGGCGTTCGATTTCGCCCAGCCGATGGCGGGAGCGGCGTTGCAGCACCTCGCGGCGGTGCGCCAGCCATTCTGCGAGCGCCTCCCTCAGCGACAGCACGTTCGGCACCCGCCCGCGCGAAAGCACGTTCATGTTGAGCGAGATGCGGCTTTCGAGCTCGGTCAGCTTGAAAAGCGATTCCATCAGGATCGAGGCATCGACCGTGCGGCTCTTCGGCACCAGCACGAGGCGGATGTCCTCCGCGCTTTCGTCGCGCACGTCTTCGAGCAGCGGCAGCTTGCGGGCAAGGATCAGTTCGGCGATCTTCTCGACCAGCTTCGCCTTCTGGACCTGATAGGGAACCTCGGTGACGACCACGACATAGGTGCCGCGGCCCTGGTCCTCCTGCTGCCAGCGGGCGCGCGTGCGAAACGCGCCGCGGCCGGTTCGATAGGCCTCCACGATCGACGCGCGGCTGTCGATGATAATGCCGCCGGTCGGGAAATCCGGGCCTTGGACAATCTGCATCAGATCGTCCACCCCGGCGTCCGGATGCTCGATCAGGTGGAGCGCTGCGTCGCATATCTCGGCGGCGTTGTGCGGCGGGATCGAAGTCGCCATGCCGACCGCGATGCCGGTCGAGCCGTTGGCGAGCAGGTTGGGGAAGGCGCCGGGCAGAACGACCGGTTCCTCGTCCTCCTCGTTATAGGTAAGGCGGTAGTCGACAGCGTCTTCCGTGATGCCTTCCAGAAGCAGCGTCGCTACCTCCGTCATGCGCGCCTCGGTGTAGCGCATGGCGGCGGGGTTATCGCCGTCGATATTGCCGAAATTGCCCTGCCCGTCGGCGAGCGGATAGCGCACGGAGAATTCCTGCGCCAGCCGGACCAGCGCGTCGTAGATCGACTGGTCGCCATGCGGGTGGAACTTGCCCATCACCTCGCCGACGATGCGGGCGCATTTGGCGAAGCCCTGGTCGGGGTTGAGACGCAACAGCCGCATGGCATGCATGATGCGCCGCTGAACGGGCTTCAGCCCGTCGCGCATGTCCGGCAGCGCCCGGTGCATGATGGTCGACAGCGCGTAGGCCAGATAGCGCTCCTCGAGCGCCTTCTTCAGGTCGACCGGTTCGATGTTGTCGCCGCCGTCTAAGCCGGGCGGCAGTGCCTCTTTACTCATGGCTCGGGGTTAGCCGAGAGGGTGATTCGCGGCAAGGGCGACGGCAGGGAAAGGCCGGCAATCATGCCTCGCCGGCTGCATTTGTTTGCCATCCACCCGATATTTGCGCAATCTTGCCGCTACGCCATCGTCCGGTCTTTTTCCTGTTCGACCGAAAGATGCATCCATTCGGCAGTTCATTCAGGGGGACCCCATGTCGACCGTCCGGCCTCTCTTTAGCGCTTTCGTTGCCTTCAGTTTCCTGATCGTCCTGCCCTTTGCGGCGGCGCAAGCGGCCGAGCCGGCCGATATCGCGAACCGGTTGAAGGACATGCTCGCCAGGCGAAATGTCGATCTCCAGTGGAAGAACGTCGGCGGCGATCTTTCCTCGATGGTGCTTTCGGGCGTGACGGTGGGCGATGCCTCGGGCACGGACAAGCGCGCCGACCTCGGCGACGTGACGCTGACAGACGTGACGGAAGACGGCGACGCCTACGTCATCGGCAACGCCTCGGTGCCGGGTTATAGCGTGAAGAATGCGGGCATCACCGCCTCGATCACGGATTTCTCCATCTCCGGCCTGAGGCTGCCTTCGCCGGACAGCACCGACCCGATGGACAGCGTCATGCTCTACGACAGCACGAAAGTCGGAGAGATCTCGGTCAAGCGCGGGGGCAAGCAGGTCTTCGACATGACCGGCTTCCACGTCAATATTACCCTCCCGAAAGGAGATGAGCCGCTGAAATTCGACAGCGGCGCGGACAGCTTCACCGCCGACATTCCCGATGTGGGCGACCCCAAAACGAAGGCAGTGATAAAGGCGCTCGGCTACGAGACCGTAAAAGGCAGCCTGGCCATGGCGGGAAGCTGGGCGCCAAAGACGGGCGTCGCCTCGCTCGACACATCCAGGCTCACCATCGAAGACGCCGGAAGTTTGGACATCAGCTTGAAAATAAACGGCTGCACGCCTGAATTCATGCGCTCGCTGGACGCCATCCGCAAGAAGATCGCGGAGGCGCCGGAGGACCGGACACAGTGGATGGCACAGGTTAATCTCATGCAGCAGATATCCCTCGGCGGTGCGTCGATCCGGTTCGATGACGATTCGCTGACCGGCAAGGTGATGGACTATGCCGCCGAGCAGCAGGGAGCGAAGCGTGGCGACGTCGCCAACCAGGCAAAAATCCTCCTGCCCTTCGCGCTCATGAGGCTCAACAATCCCGAACTGACGGCCGAAATCACCAAGGCGGTATCCACCTTCCTCGACGACCCGAAGAACCTGACGATCGTGGCCGCGCTGCCCAATCCGATGTCGATCGTGGAGATCGCCTACGGCGTGAAACGCGCACCGTTCCAATTGCTGCAGGCGCTCGGTCTCCAGATCATCGCCAACCAGTAGGTTTCAGGCCCCACGGCGGAGGCCCGCGCCTGCTCAGGAGATGGATTGGCGTCGGACCGCTTCCCCAATGATGATGCGGGCGCCGGCAAGCAGTTGCGCGTTGCCGAGCGGCTTGCCCTCACCCGTTGGCGGCACATGGACGAAGCCGCTCATCTCAGGCGCGAAACCCTGGCAGGCGTGCGCCCGCGACAGCGTGAAGACCATGTTGCAAAGATAGGCGCCGGCATCGTCCGACCATTCGACCGGCAGGCCGCCCGCCCTCAGCCTGTCGTGGATCGCGGCAAGCGGCAGGGTCGAGGCCAGCGTCTCCGGCCCTTCGCAGATGTCGGAAGCCTGGGGCACCGCGCCGGAATTATCGGCGCGCGCGCCGGCAAAGCTGTTGCGGGCCACCCGCTCCAGCCGGAAGCCGGAACATTCGGCGGCCAACCCGAAATGAATGGCGATGTCGGGCCGGAACTCGCGCCCGATCTCCGACAGGCGCGGGCCGACCTTCGCATAATCGACCGGCAGCACCTCGGCACGGAAAGCGGCGATACCGTCAAGCGCCGGCGGGTCACGCCGCAACTCTCCCACCAGCCATTCGGTCGGATTGACCGGCGCGCCCGCAAACGGCTCGAAGCCGGTGACCAGCACCCGCGCCGCGACGGCCATCGTCAGTCGGCCTTCGGCGGGATCGGCCTGAGGCTCAATTCGCGAAGCTGCTGCGGCGTCGCCGGAGCCGGCGCGCCCATCAGGAGATCGAAGGCCTGCTGGTTCATCGGGAACATGGTCACCTCGCGCAGATTCCTCGCCCCGACCAGAAGCATGACCATGCGGTCGATGCCTGCCGCCATGCCGCCATGCGGCGGCGCGCCGTACTGGAAAGCGCGGTAGAGACCGCCGAAGCGCTCCTCGACCGTGTCACGGTCGAGCCCCACGATCTCGAACGCCTTGACCATCGTCTCCGGCAAGTGGTTGCGGATGCCGCCGGACGCGATCTCGAAGCCGTTGCAGACGATGTCGTACTGGAACGC
>JAKDNM010000073.1 GCA_030456445.1 Hyphomicrobiales bacterium | reverse complement strand
GGGGGAGAGGAAGCGCTGGCCATAACGCCCGGCTCCCTTCCTCTCCGCCACGCATGTGGGGGAGAGGTGGCCCGCGAAGCGCGACGGAGTGGGGGCAAGCACCGCAGCGATCCCCCGGCGTCAGGAAGGGGCCGCTTGCGCCGCATTCGTTACCGCGACCGGGGATACCGCCTTTTCCTCCGCCTCATGGGCGAAGGCGCCCTGCCCTTGAGGCGCGCGCCACAGTTTCACGCCGCCGGTGATGCCCGCTTCGTTCGGCACGATGATGACGTTATCGGGCACGATCTCGACTTTTTTCCCATTTCCGCCGCCGATATAGAGCACGTCGAAATGCAGCAGCGAGTCCAGGATAACGATCGTCTTCTCCACACGCCGGTTCCATTTGCGCTTGCCCTTCTTCTTGAGCGCCTTGTCGCCGATATAGTCGTTATAGGTGCCCCATTTGCCGATCGGATGTTGAGCCAGTTCCAGATGCGGCATCAACTCGCCTTCGCGGAAGATTGCCGTGCCGGCGCCGGTGCCGAGCGTCAGCACGACCTCCAGCCCGCGCCCGACGATGACGCCGAAACCCTGCACCTCGGCGTCGTTCAAGAGCCGGACCGGCTTGCCGAGGCGTTCGGAAAGCTCAGCCGCAAGCGGGAAATCGCGCCATATCCGGTTGCCGAAATGCGGTGCGGTGATCACCTTTCCCTTGCCGATCACGCCGGGGAAGCCGACGGAGACGCGGTCATAGGCAGGCAGTTTCTCCACCAGCTTTTCAAGCGATTTAAGCATCACCTTGGGCGGACACGGATAGGGCGTGTCGATCCGTACTTCCTCCGCGACCATGTTGCCGTTCTCGTCCAGAATCGATGCCTTGAGGCCGGTGCCGCCGATGTCGATGGCGAGTGTGCGTGGCCCCGCGTGGCCATTCGCCTTGCTTTTCGATTTTCCACCCATGTTCGTACTCCAGTTCAGTCCTTGTTCTTGCCGTTCGAGGGCTCTTCGAGCGGGCGCCATGCGCGCTTGCCGGAACGGGCAAGCAGCGCGTCGGCCGTTTTCGGCCCGGCACTGCCCGACGCGTAATTGGGGAAATCGGCCTTTTCCGCCGCCCACGCGTCCAGCATCGGCTGGACGATGCGCCATGTCTGCTCGACCATGTCGGCGCGCATGAAAAGCGTCTGCTCGCCGCACATCACATCGAGAAGCAGGGTCTCGTAGCCGACATTCGGCACGTCGGGAAACCAGTCGTCGTAGCGGAAATCCATCTTGACGGCGGCAAGCTCGACCTCCGGGCCGGGGCGCTTGACCTCGAACTGGAGCGAGATGCCCTCGTTCGGCGCGATCCTCAGCACCAGCCAGTTCGGCGGCAGCGTATCGACCCGCGTGTTATGGAAGGCGGTATAGGGCGCCTGTTTGAAGCGGATGGCGATTTCCGACTTGCGCTCGGTCATGTGCTTGCCGGTGCGCAGGAAGAAGGGCACGCCCGCCCAGCGCCAATTGTCGATGTCGATCCGCATCGCGACATAGGTCTCGACATTGGAATCCGTCGCGACGTTGGGCGATCCGCGATACGACCCTACCTTCTTGTCTAGCACGGTGCCGGCGCCGTATTGCCCGCGCACCGCATCCTCCGGCTCGACCGCCGGAATCGCGGAAAAAAGCTCCACCTTCTTGTCGCGGATGGCGGCGGCGTCGAAGCCCACCGGCGGCTCCATCGCCACCATGGAAAGCAGCGTGAAGAGGTGGTTGGGGATCATGTCGCGCAGCGCGCCGGTCGCCTCGTAGAAGCGGCCGCGATCCTCCACGCCCACCGTCTCGGCCACCGTGATCTGGACATGGTCGATGCGGTCGCGGTTCCAGATCGGCTCGAACAGGCCGTTGGCGAAGCGGAACATCATGATGTTCTGGACCGTTTCCTTGCCCAGGAAATGGTCGATCCGGTAGATCTGGTCCTCGTCAAGCACCTTCAGTATCTGCGCGTTGAGCGCCTTTGCGGAATCGAGGCTGTGACCGAACGGCTTCTCGACGACGACGCGCCGCCAGAATTCGGGCTTGCCGTCGGCGTCTTCCTGCTGGTCGGTCAGTTTCGCCTTGCCGAGCTGTTCGACCACCGTGCCGAAGAAGCGGTCGGGCACGGCGAGATAGAAGATGACGTTGCCGGCGGTGCCGCCGTTCTTGCCGACCTCGTCCAGCGCCTTGCCTATGTCGCCGTAAAGCTCCGGCTTGGTCATGTCGCCGCGGATATAGCGCATGCGGCCGGCGAGCTTTTTCCATGCCTTCTCGTCGATCTTCTTGACGTCGAACTCGGCCGCGTCGTTGCCGACGAAGCTTTCGAGCATCGCGTGCAGATGGTCCGCCCAGGTCTCGCTCGTTCCTTCCGCCAAATCGGCGCCGATGAGGACGAAATCCTCCGGCAGTTCGCTGCCATGCATCAGATTGTAGAGTGCCGGCACGACCAGCCGCTTGGTGAGATCGCCGCCGGCGCCGAAAATCACCATGGCGCAGGGATCGGCCTTCACCTTTTTCGGGTTCGGCCGATTGGCGCGCGCCGGCGCCTTCGTTGCATTGCTGTCCGTCACTTGCCCGTCCTCAGTTCTTCGTGTGCTTGACGCTCGACGGGTGAGCGTCGATCTTTTTCTCCGGGTCTATGGCCTCGGCGCCTTCGATATGCCCGCCGAAACCGAGACGCATCGCGGAAAGGATCTTTTCCGCGAAATTATGCTGCTGGCGGGATCGGAAGCGCGTGAAGAGCGCCGAGGAAAGGACGTCGGCGGGAACCGCCTCCTCGATCGCCGCCTCGACCGTCCAGCGGCCCTCGCCGGAATCCTGCACATAACCGGAGAATTTGGAAAGCTCCGGGTCCTTCGCCAGTGCGATGGCGGAAAGATCGAGCAGCCATGACGAGATGACGGAGCCGCGCCGCCACACTTCGGCGATGTCGGTCATGTTCAGATCGAAGCGCTCGTCTTCCGGCAGGTCGGCGGAATCCTTGTTGCGCAGAATGTCGAAGCCCTCCGCATAGGCCTGCATCAAGCCGTATTCGATGCCGTTATGGACCATCTTGACGAAGTGTCCCGCGCCAGCGGGACCGGCATGAATGTAGCCTTGCTCAGCGCGCGGATCGAATTTTCCCCGGCCCGGCGTGCGCGGGATATCGCCTATGCCCGGCGCCAGCGTCGCGAAGATCGGATCGAGATAGTCGACGGACTTCTTGTCGCCGCCGATCATCATGCAATAGCCGCGATCGATGCCCCAGATGCCGCCCGACGTGCCGCAATCGACATAGCGGACATTCTTCGCGGCAAGCGCCTTGGCGCGGCGGATGTCGTCCTTGTAGAAGCTGTTGCCTCCGTCGATGACGATATCGTCTTTATCAAGAAGGCCGCCAAGCTGTTCCACCGTCTTCTCGGTGATGGCGCCGGCCGGCAGCATGACCCAGACCGCCCGCTTCTCGCCCGAAAGCGCGTCGACCAATTTCTCCAGCGAGGGCGCGTCGGTCGCCCCCTCCTTCGCCAAAGCCTTTCGCGCGTCGGCGTTGATGTCGAACACCGCGCATTTGTGCCCGGCCTTCATCAAGCGCCGCACCATGTTGCCGCCCATGCGGCCGAGGCCCACGAAACCGATCTGCATAATCATCCCTTCGGAGTTCGGCCGAAGAATGTCGGCCGGAAATGAAAGTCCTATGCAACCAAAGCTAGGCGCAAGGGCGCGCATTTCCACCCAATCAAAGGGAAGACCGCGTCCGTTGTCAAAGCTTGACCGCAAAAATGGCGACGAAATGGCGCTGTTCGGGCATGCCGCCGCAGCTCAGCCGCCGGCGACCACCACGGTGTGGCTCTCGTCTTCCTTGGGGCGCTCGGCCGGCAACTGGCTGCCGGTGACGATGTAATGGACGGTCTCGGCGATGTTGGTGGCGTGGTCGCCGATGCGCTCGATATTCTTGGCGCAGAAAAGAAGATGCGTGCACGCGGTGATGTTGCGCGGGTCTTCCATCATGTAGGTGAGAAGTTCACGAAACAGCGAGGTATATTTGGCGTCGATCTCCTCGTCGCGGTCGCGCACGGCGGCGATGCGGTCTATCGCGCGCGAGCCATAGGCGTCGAGGACATCCTTCAACTGGGTGAGCGCCAGTTCGGCCAGCGCCTCTATGCCGCGGAAGAGCTTTGCCGGCTGCTGCGTCTGGCCGGCGGCGGCCACGCGCTTGGCGATGTTCTTGCCGAGGTCGCCTACCCGTTCCAGATCGGCGGAGATGCGGATCGCCCCGATGATCTCGCGCAGATCGATCGCCATCGGCTGGCGGCGCGCGATGATGAGGACCGCCTTGTCGTCGATCTCGCGCTCGGCCTCGTCGAGCACGCGGTCGTTGCGGATCACGGTCTGGGCGAGCGCGTCGTTGGAATTCACCAGCGCGGCGACGGCCTCCTCCACCATGCGCTCGGCATGGCCGCCCATCTGGGCGATCCTCGTGGCGAGGAATTTCAGTTCCTCGTCATAGGCCTGCAAGGTGTGGCTGGGCATAGGCTGTCTCTCCCGCAATTGCCGCCACACTATGCGATCCGCATGACGGAAAAAAGAACCGCGTGTGTCGGGAGCCTCACCCCGCCGCAGGGAAGTGGACGACGAATGACGCACCCTTGCCCGGCTCGGAATGCACCGTCAGGCGGGCGCCATGCCGGTTGAGGATGTGCTTGACGATGGAGAGGCCGAGCCCCGTGCCCTTCTGCGCGCGGCTCGCCTCGATGTCGACACGGTAGAAGCGCTCGGTGATCCTCGGAATATCGTCTTTGGGTATGCCGGGGCCGAAATCCCTTACCGTCACGTCTGCCCCTTCGGTCGTCTCCTCGACGGAGACGATGACGCGCTTGCCGGACTGGCCGTATTTGCAGGCATTTTCAAGCAAGTTGACGAAAACCTGGATTAGCTCGTCGCGTTCGCCCGCCACAAAAACAGGGTGGCCGGGAAAATCCCTCTCGATCGCGACCCCGAGTTCGCCGGCCAGATGAGTGAGCGTATCGGCCACGCCGCCGACAACAGCGGCCAGGTCCACCCGGTCCGAAGGGTTGTGGTGCGATTTCATCTCCAGCCGCGACAGCGACAGGAGATCGTCGATCAGGCGCGCCATGCGCCCGGTCTGCTCTTCCATGATCCCGAGGAAGCGCTCGCGTGCCTTGGCGTCATTCTTCGCCGGTCCGCGCAGCGTCTCGATGAAGCCCGCGATCGCGGCCAGCGGCGTGCGCAGTTCGTGGCTGGCATTGGCGATGAAATCGGCGCGCATGCGGTCGATGCGACGCGCTTCGCTGTGGTCGCGGAAGGTCATGGCGAAAAGCCCGCTTGCCGTGCCGACAGGACGGATGGCTACCCGGTAGAGACGGTCGACGGGAACGCGCTCGGAATAGTCGATGGGCGCAACCCCGGCCTCCCCGCCGAGAACCGCGCCGAGCAGGGCCTGCATCTCCGGCGCGCGAAATTTCAACTGCACCGAAGAGCCCAGCCGGAATGCGCCGAACGCTGCGATGGCCGCTTGATTGGCATGGACCACGGCGCCGGAACGGTCGAAGACGACGATCGGGTCGGGAACGACGTCGGCAAGATCGATCGCGGAGATATGGCCGAACGACGTAGCCTGATCGTCAGCCGCACGCCGGTCCGCGCTCATACCGCCGTTCGCGCCGGGCGCAAGCGCGGCGAGGAGCCGGCCGAGCCAACCCTGCCGCCCGTCGCCTGTTCCGCCGCTATTATCCATATCCGCCATTACGCTTCCCCGGACGCCGTCAGGAACTTGCCCATGATGCGCATCCGCCTTACGCAATAACATGAACGCACAAAAGGGATACCGCCATGGCCGATGAAGCGAGCAAGCTGACCGAGCCGCCGGACACGAAAGCGCTGCGGCTGACCATCGGCGGCAAGGAGCATGAATTCGACATCGACGAACCCGATCTTCCCGACTGGATCGCCAAGCGGGCGATGAAATCGGGTGGGTATCCCTATCCCAAGAAACTGAAAAACAAGGAATATCTGAAGGAACTCGAACGGCTTCAGATCGAACTGGTCAAGCTGCAATACTGGCTGCAAGCGACCGGCAACCGCGTCATGGCGCTGTTCGAGGGCCGCGACGCGGCCGGCAAGGGCGGCACGATCTCGGTCACCCGCCAGTACATGAACCCGCGCTCCGCCCGCAATGTGGCGCTGCCCAAGCCGACCGAGAAAGAGCGCGGGGAATGGTATTTCCAGCGCTATGTCGCGCCTTTTCCGACGGCGGGCGAATTCGTCACCTTCGACCGGTCCTGGTATAACAGGGGCGTCGTGGAGCCGGTCATGGGCTTTTGCACCGAGGCCGAACGCCTGAAATTCCTGGAGGAGGTTCCTCATTTCGAGCGCATGATCGTCAATGAGGGGATCCATTTCTTCAAGTTCTGGCTCGATATCGGTCGCGAGATGCAGTTGAAGCGTTTCCACGACCGCCGGCACAGCAAGTTGAAAATCTGGAAATTCTCGCCCGTCGATGTCGCCGGCATGGCCAGATGGGACGACTATACCGAAAAGCGCGACATGATGGTGACGCGAAGCCACAAGGCCTATGCGCCATGGATCGTCGTTCGCGCCAACGACAAGAGGCGTGCGCGGCTGGCGGCGATCCGGCGTATCCTCCTGTCGGTGCCTTATGCCGACCGCGACCTGAAAGCGATCGGCAAAGAGGACGAAAAGATCATCGGCGAAGGGCCGAAATTCCTGGAGAAGGATTGAATTCCTATCGTGAAATCCTTCCGGCCGTCCGCTGGGAAGCGTCTCGCGCCCGGCGCGGATGGTGCGTCTTTTCCCAGTGATACGGCTCGCGATAGAGTTTCCACAAAGCCCGCCATGCCGCGAGCGAGATGAGAACCCAGTAAACCGGCGTCAGCAGGAAGGTGATCCAAAGCGATGTCTTCTCCTTGAGGAGAAGGGTCCGCACTCCGAGCAGGAGGAAGGTCAGATAGCCGAGCGTGATATTGACGCCATCCACGATCAGGATCGCCGATTGCAGCGGGCCGATCGTCTCGTGCCAGACGAAAACCAGGCAGATATAGCCGAGGCTGGCGATGAAGACGGGGTGGGCAATCGAGGAAACGACCATGCCGGCGCACAGGATTTGTGTCGCTAGAAACGAGGCAGGCCCCAGATCCCGCCAGAGCTGCCCCGGATGACGCATATGGACGAGCCATGTCTGCATCCAACCCTTGAACCAGCGCGTCCGCTGCGGCAGCCAGTTCGCGAAAGTCTCGGGGGCGTCCTCATAGGTAGGTCGCGTGATCATGCCGACCCGGTAGCCGTGGCGGGCGAGCCTTATTCCGAGATCGGCATCCTCGGTGACGTTGAAGGGGTCCCACCCGCCAGCCGCTTCGAGCGCGTCCCTGCGGAAATGGGTGGAGGTGCCGCCGAGCGGGATGACAAGGTTCCGGGCGGCCAGCCAGGGCAGCAGGCCACGAAACAGCGCGGCATATTCGAAGGCGAACATCCTCGCCAGCGGCCCGCGCTTGAAATTGGTGACGGCAAGCGGCGCCTGCAGGCAGGCCACGCGCTCGTCGCTTTGCCGAAAATGCTGCCAGGCCTCGACAAGCTGGAAGGGGTGCGGCCGGTCTTCCGCATCATAGAGCACCACGAATTCGCCGGTCGTCATCGGCAGGGCATAGGAAAGCGCCTTGGGCTTGGTGCGCGGCATTCCGGGCGGAACTTCGACGATCTCGACGAAAGGCTGTAGCACATGGGCGCGCAGAGCCGCCAATGTCTCCTCGTCGTCCGCCTCGCAGACAAGCTTGATTTCGAGCTTGCCCCGCGGCCAGACGATGTGACCGAGGGCGACGAGAAGATCCGGCACGATTTCCGCTTCATGATAGAGTGCGACCAGTACGGAATAAACGGGCATCTGCGCCGGGTCGTATCGCGCCAGCCGCGCCAATTTCGGTCTTCCGGCGCCTATCGCGGCACTGAAACGGAGGGCGACGCAGGCCAGAAAGAACAGCGAGAAGGACAGGTGGATGAAAAGTCCCGCCGCCCATGGATCGGCGAGCAGGGCCACAGGCAGTGCGACCAGCGCGGCACCGGCCAGCGCGCTTTGCCAGCCATTGGCGACGATCTTCGCGGATTGGGCCGGAAACAGCGTGCACAGGGCCTCGACGGCGTCTTTCAGCAGGGCTCCACTCGCCTGCACCTCAAGAGCGGCTCTTAACGCCACGGGCGTGACAATCCGGACACGGCCGCGCAAATTGCTCTTTGCCTTGATGCGCCGGGCCAGAGATCCGATGTCGTCCAACGCCGGCGCCAGTAGCCACAGGACAATACCGCCTGCCTGTTCATAGCGCACCGCGAATGTTCCAGCCGCGCGGCCGAGCAGCATCGCCGCCTGCCCGTCGCTCACGATCAGGCGCCGCGGATCGATCTCAGCCAGAAAGCCGACACCGATCTCGTCGGCCAAGGCCCCGTACAGGCGCCTTTCGTTCGCCGCGCCCGAGACAACCGCTTCAACCGGAAGGGCGACACCGTTCGCGGCCGCGCGAGCGGCCAGCGCATTGATCCGGTCAATCGGTACATTTGTGCGTTCCAGCACCCTGTACCATAGCGATTGCCTGCGTGCCGGCCGCAAACCATCTTGCTCGTCATTGTCGGGAAGGCCTCGGGAAAATGCGGCGCCGGCCGAGAACGCGAAAGTGCGCGACCGGCTCCCGGCGCCTGTCGTCATAATGGCTGGCCTTCCGGCCAGCCATCCAACCCGGCGGGAAGGGCGACGACCCGTTTGCCGGCAGGCACATCGCTTGGGATAAAATACTCGACGGCGGATCGCCGGGCATGGGAGAAAAGAGCGTCAAACAATCCGCCAGGCGACCGACAGTCATCGTCGTTTTCGACGAAATCGAAAGCATTCGCGTCTATCAACATCAGTCCCCCAAGGCAAAAGGTAGGCCAGGAAGGAATGGGCATCAACCCAAAAAGCCGGCGCGGACGGCGAATAGCGCAACGGCTTGCGGCAATTGCCGTCGCCACATTGGTAATGGTCCCATTGGCGTGCTTTCCGGCTCGTGCCGCCGATCCCGCCATTCCCAATTTCTGGGGTTCGAAGGAACGGCTGCAGAAGCCCGATCTCTCGGGTATCCAGCGGCTGCGTTTTCTGACGACGGTGGATTTTCCGCCTTTCAATTTCCTCGACAGCGACGGCCAGCTTACCGGCTTCAACATCGATCTGGCGCGCGCCATCTGCGCCGAGCTCGGCATTCTCGACAAATGCCAGGTCCAGGCGCTTCCCTTCGGCGAACTCGGCAAGGCGCTCGACAAGGGCGAGGGCGAGGCGGTCATTGCCGGCCTGGCGATCACGCAGAAGTCACGGGAGGAATTCGTCTTCTCCAGGCCTTATCTGCGGTTTCCGGCGCGCTTCATCATGCCGAAGGCTACCGCGCTTTCGGAGCCGATCTACAGCAAGATCGCCGGGCTGCGCATCGGCGTCATGGCCGGATCGGCGCATGAGCGGATGCTGCGGGCCTATTTTCCCGATGCGAAGCCGGTGACCTTTACGCGGCAGGACTGGCTCTACGAAAGCCTGCGGGACCGCAAGATCGACGGCGCTTTCGGCGACGGGATGCGGTTCAGCTTCTGGCTGGCCGGCACCGATTCCAGGGGTTGCTGCCGCTTCGCCGGCGGGCCGTATCTCGCGCCTGAATATCTCGGGGATGGCATGGCAATCGCCGTCACCAAGGACGATTTCGCGCTCGCCGCCGCTTTCGACTACGCGTTGCGCGAGATCACGGTGAAGGGGAAGTTCGCCGAGCTTTATCTGCGCTATTTTCCGGTGAGCTTTTATTGACGCCACGCAGGGATCGAAACGGCAGCGCGAGGATCCAGCCGAGCCGCGCGGGACTGTCGTCGCGATATTCGGCAAGCCCGATCTCCATCCCCTCATGCCCCCGTTCCGGCCGAGCCCGATAGGTCGAGAACAGACGGTCCCAGAAGGGAAAATTGAAGCCGTAGTTGGAATCCGTCTCCGGCCGGAAGCTCGAATGATGGACGCGGTGCATGTCCGGCGTCACCAGCACGAGACGCAAAAGCGCATCGAGCCTCTGAGGCAGCCGCGCATTCGCATGGTTGAACATGGAGGAGCCGTTCAGCACGATCTCAAACAGCAGGACCGAAAGCACGGGCGCTCCGATCAGGATCACGACCACCGCTTTCCATAGCATCGAGATGACGATTTCCAGCGGGTGGAAACGCAGCGCCGTCGTCACGTCGAAGCCGGTGTCGGAATGGTGCATGCGATGGATGCGCCACAGGAGCGGGATCTTGTGGTTGGCGAGATGCTCGGCCCAGATCGCGAGATCGAGGATGAAGAAGGAGAGGATGCCCGCCGCCACAGGATCGAGGCCGACAAGCCTGAATATGCCATAGCCGCGGGCCTCGGCCCACATCGCCGTGCCGACGGCGGCGGCCGGGAAGATCACGCGCAGCAGAACCGAGGAAATGACGAGGACCGAAACATTGGCGAACCAGCGCCTTGCCTTCAGCGCTCCGGCCATCTCGGCGCGTTCCAGCCTCGGCGACCATAGTTCGAAAGCAGCCATCGCGGCGAAGATCAACGCGAAGGCGCCGAGACGTATAACGGCTTCGGAAGCCAGAAAATGCCCCATTGCCTCAGAGGCCTTCTGTCAATTGAGCATCCGGTGACGCGCCTTGGCCGCCCTTTCGATCGCGTCGACCGTCGGCTGGTCGAGTTCGAGATTGCGGCGCAAGAGTTGCAGGACGCGCAACTCCTCCAGACGCATCTCCAGATCGACGGCCGCGACCTCGAAGGCCAGCGCGTAGGCCGTGTCGTGGAGCCGCTGCGGCACTTCGTTGCGCACGACCGCGAAAACACGGTCGAGCCCGTCCGGCTGCTGCAGAAGCTGCTGGCACTCGCGCGACACCGAAAGGAGCTTGTCCTTCGGGAAATCCTCGAATACGGGCCAGATATCCAGGATATGGCCCATCCGCTCGAGTTCCTCGTCCTTCATGTCGCGGTCCGAGGCGGAAACCACGATCATGATGTAGATCAGCGCCTTGCACGGCCCGAGCGAATTCATGCGAAATTCTCCTGACTGGCTCTGCCCATGGTAGGTGCGCCGATCGGCCGCCGCAACGCCGAAAGACGCGCGTCATTGACCGGCGCGGCCTCCACATCTAGAGCATGGCGTTGCTCACCCGAAAATCCGGAAGCCAGGAAATGAACAACGCATCCTCGCGCGCCGCCGCGATCAACCTCAGCCCCGAAATCATCGCCGCCGCGGCGGAGAGCAAAGCGTGGCCGTTCGAGGAAGCGAAAAAGATCATCCAGCGCTACAAGGATCGCGGCTTCCCGAAAACGGTGCTGTTCGAGACGGGCTACGGCCCGTCGGGCCTGCCGCATATCGGCACGTTCGGCGAGGTCGCGCGCACCTCCATGGTGCGGCACGCCTTTCGCGTGCTGACCGAGGACAAGGTGCCGACCCGCATCCTCTGCTTCTCCGACGACATGGACGGGCTGCGCAAGGTGCCCGACAACGTGCCCAACAAGGATATGCTGAAGCGCTATCTCGGCATGCCGCTGACCAAGGTGCCCGACCCGTTCGGCAGCGAGCACGGTTCCTTCGGCAGGGCCAACAATGCGCGGCTCAGGGCCTTCCTCGACCGCTTCGGCTTCGACTACGAATTCGCCTCCTCGACCGACTATTACCTGTCGGGGCGCTTCGACCCCATGCTCCTCAAGGTGCTGGAGAAGTTCGACGAGGTAATGGCGATCATGCTGCCGTCGCTGCGCGAGGAGCGGGCGTCGAACTACGCGCCGTTCCTGCCGATCCATCCCAAGACCGGGATCGTCATGCAGGTGCCGATCGACGAGCGCAATGTCGACGCCGGCACCATCGTCTGGCGCGATCCCGAGACGGCTGAGCGCTTCGAGACGAAGGTGACGGGCGGCGCGGTCAAGCTGCAATGGAAGCCCGACTGGGCGATGCGCTGGGCGGCACTCGGCGTCGATTACGAGATGTCGGGCAAGGACCTCATCGAATCCGCCAAGCTCGCCGGCCGTATCTGCCGCGTGCTCGGCGCGCCGCCGCCGGAGGGCTTCAACTACGAACTCTTCCTCGACGAGAAGGGCCAGAAGATATCGAAGTCCAAGGGCAACGGGCTCACCATCGACGAATGGCTGACCTACGCGCCGACCGAAAGCCTCGGCCTCTACATGTTCCAGCGGCCGAAGACGGCGAAGAAGCTTTATTTCGACGTCATCCCCAAGGCGGTCGACGAGTATTACACCTTCCTCTCCGCCTATCCGGGCCAGGACTGGAAGAACCGGTTGGGAAATCCGGTCTGGCACATGCATGACGGCAATCCGCCGGCGATCGACCTGCCGGTGCCGTTCGCCATGCTGCTCAACCTCGTCAGCGCGTCGAATGCCGAAAACAAGAACGTGCTGTGGGGCTTCATCTCGCGCCACGCTCCGGGCGTGGCACCGCAAACGCATCCCGAACTCGACAGGCTGACCGACTACGCGATCCGCTACTACGAGGATTTCGTGAAGCCGGCGAAAATCTACCGCGCTCCCGACGAGGAGGAACGCGAGGCGCTGGCCACGCTCGCCGACCGGCTGGAGGCGCTGCCCGCCGACACCGACGCGGAGGAAATCCAGAACGCCGCGCTCAACGTCGCGCGCTTCATCCCGCGCTACCAGGACCACAAGCGCGCGAGCCCGGAAGGCGGGCCCGGCGTGTCGGTCGCCTTCTTCCAGATGATCTACCAGATACTGCTCGGACAGGAGCGCGGCCCGCGCTTCGGCTCGTTTGCCGCGCTCTACGGCAGGGCGGAAACCGTGACGCTCATCCGCAAGGCGCTGGAAGGGAAACTGGCGGCCTGACGCATGTCACGATCTTTCAGTTTCGCTCCATAGGCTTCAGGTTTTGATTCTCAGGCCGCGTCCGCCTGCGGCCTGCGTATGGCGGGCGCCGCTTCCAGCACGAATTCGTCGAAGCCCTTGCCGCCGGCGTCGATCAGTTCGAAGAACTGGCGGCGGATGCGCGGTTCCCAGAACTTGTTGATATGTTCCGCCACGCCCGCCACGCCTTCGGCATGCGGCTTGGAATGGAAGAACCTGGCGATCTGGTTTGCCTGGTAGATGAGTTTTTCAGGCGACATCGGCGGCGGCTCCCGTTCTGATCCGATCCGGACAGGTGAATATCTCGAAATCATCGCCGCGCACCAGCGCAACGAGCGTCATTCCGGCGGCTTCGGCCGTGCGGACGGCAAGTGCGGTCGGCGCGGAAATCGCAAGCAATACAGACGCGCCGATGGCGGCGGTCTTCTGCACCATCTCGACCGAGACGCGGCTGGTGATGACCACGGTTCCCGCGCGGCCGTCCACTCCTTCCCGCGCCAGCGCGCCGGCCAGCTTGTCGAGCGCGTTGTGACGGCCGACATCCTCACGCGCCACGACAATGCCCTTTCCGCGGACAAAGAAGCCCGCGCCGTGGACGGCATGGGTCTCGGCGTTCAGCTTCTGCCGGGATGACAGGAGCCGCGTCGCGCGCGCGATGTCGCCTGCGTCGAGCGTGACGGAGATCGCGCCTACACCGGCGACGGGCCGCAGCGCCTCCTCGATGGATTCGATGCCGCAAAGGCCGCAGCCCACCGGCCCGGCCATACGACGACGGCGCGCCTGGAAGGCACCATTCGCCTCATCCTTCAGCGCAACCTGAATGTCGATGCCTTCGCCGTGGTCCTCGATCGCCATTCCGGCGATATCGGCAGGCGAGGCGACGATGCCTTCGGTGATCGCGAAACCGACCGCGAAATCTTCCAGATCGCCGGGGCTTGCCATCATCACGGCATGCGTCGTGCCGTTGAAGGAAAAGGCGACCGGAACCTCGTCGGGCACCAGCCGCCGCCCCGATGCGACGGCTCCGTCGCGCCGTGCGATCCGGGAGACGGGGTGGCGCGTGGCGCGGGTCATGACAAGTGGCCCGTAATACCCGTCACGCTACTCCGCCGCCTCCACATTGACCCTGTGGCGGGTCTGGCGCGACAGTTCCTCATACTCTATCTGCCACTCGCTCGGCCCATTCGAAGGCGAGGCCTGCACCGCAGTGACCTTGTATTCGGGGCAGCTCGTCGCCCAGTCCGTAAACTCGGTGGTGACCACGTTCGCCTGCGTCTCGGGATGGTGGAAGGTCGTATAGACCACGCCCGTCGCGACGCGGTCGGTTATGAGCGCCCTCAGCGTGGTGGCGCCGGTGCGGCTTGCGAGCCTCACCCAGTCACCGTCGCGGATGCCGCGGTCCTCGGCGTCGTGCGGATGGATTTCCAGCCGGTCTTCCTCGTGCCAGACGCTGTTGCCGGTACGCCTCGTCTGCGCGCCGACATTGTACTGCGTCAGGATACGGCCCGTCGTCAGAAGCAGCGGGAAGCGCGGCCCCACTTTCTCGTCGGTCGCGACATATTCCGTGCGCACGAAATTGCCCTTGCCGCGCAGGATACCGTCGATGTGCATCACCGGCGTACCGAGCGGCGCCTTCTCGTTGCAGGGCCACTGGATAGAGCCCTCGCGCTCGAGCAGATCGAAAGTGACGCCGGCAAAGGTCGGCGTCGTCGCCGCGATCTCGTCCATTATCTCGGACGGGTGCGTGTAGTTCCAGTCGAGGCCGATCGCGCGCGCCAGTTCCTGCGTCGCTTCCCAGTCGGCGTAGCGCGCCCTCGGCTCGATCGCCTTGCGGACCAGATTGATGCGCCTTTCGGCATTGATGAAGGTGCCGTCCTTTTCCAGGAAGGTGGAGCCCGGCAGGAACACATGCGCGTAGCGCGCGGTCTCGTTGAGGAAGAGGTCGTGTACCACGACGCATTCCATCGCGGCAAGGCCGGCGGCGACATGCTTTGTGTCGGGATCGGACTGCAGGATGTCCTCGCCCTGGATGTAGATGCCCTTGAACGTGCCGTCGACAGCGGCGTCGAGCATGTTGGGAATGCGCAGGCCCGGCTCCTTGTCGAGCGTCACTCCCCAGAGATCCTCGTATATCTTGCGCACGGAATCGATGGCGATATGGCGATAGCCGGGGAATTCGTGCGGGAAGGAACCCATGTCGCACGAGCCCTGAACGTTGTTTTGCCCGCGAAGCGGGTTCACGCCGACGCCGTTCTTGCCCAGATTGCCAGTTGCCATCGCAAGATTGGCGAGGCCCATCACAGCGGTCGAGCCCTGGCTGTGCTCGGTGACGCCAAGGCCGTAATAGATGGCGGCGTTGCCGCCGGTGGCGTAAAGCCTCGCGGCCTGGCGGATCATCTCGGGGTCGTCCAATCCGCACACCTTCGCCGTCTCTTCGGGGCTGTAGAGCGGATCGGAGACGAACTCGGCCCAATCGTCGAAGGCATCCCGGTCGCAATAGTCGCGGATATAGGCTTCGTCGTAGAGTTTTTCCGTGACCACGACATGGGCAAGACCGGTCAGGATAGCGACGTTGGTGCCGGGTTTGATCGGCAGATGATAGGCCGCCTCGACATGCGGCGTGCGCACGAGGTCGGTTCTCCGCGGATCGATGACGATGATCTTCGCGCCCTCGCGCAGCCTTTTCTTCATGCGCGAGGCGAAGACGGGATGGGCATCGGTCGGATTGGCGCCGATCAGGAGCATCACGTCGCAGGCTTCGACGGAATCGAAGTCCTGCGTGCCGGCCGAGGTGCCGAGCGTGGTGTTGAGGCCGTAACCGGTCGGCGAATGGCAGACGCGCGCGCAGGTATCGACATTGTTGTTGCCGAAACCCTGCCGCACCATCTTCTGGACCAGATAAGTCTCCTCGTCCGTGCAGCGCGATGAGGTGATGCCGCCGATGGAACCACGGCCGTATTTCGTCTGGATGCGCTTGAACTCGGAAGCGGCGCGGGCAAGCGCTTCCTCCCAGGTCGCTTCCCGCCAGGGATCGGTGATCTTCTCGCGAACCATCGGGGCGAGGATGCGGTCCGGATGCGAGGCGTAGCCGTAGGCGAACCGGCCCTTGACGCAGGAATGGCCGTGATTGGCCTTGCCGGCCTTGTAGGGCATCATGCGAACGACATCGTCGCCCTTCATCTCGGCCTTGAAATTGCAGCCGACGCCGCAATAAGCACAGGTGGTGACCACGGAGCGGTCCGGCATGCCCTTTTCCAGGACCGACTTCTCGCGCAGCGCGTCGGTCGGGCAGGCCTGTACGCAGGCGCCGCAGGACACGCATTCGGAATCAACGAAATTCTCGTTCATGCTGGCCACGATCCGGCTTTCGAAGCCACGGCCTTCGACGGTCAGCGCAAACGTGCCCTGCACGTCGGCGCAGGCGCGCACGCAGCGCGAGCAGACGATGCATTGCGAGGGATCGTAGGTAAAATACGGATTCGACTCGTCCTTCACCATGTAGTCGATGGTGAGCGAACCGTTGCCGGGCGCAACGCCGTCTCCATTGTCGGCACCGACGTGGTTGCGGCCCTCGACGCCGTAGCGGTTCTCCGCAAGGCCGACCAGCGAGATCACATGGTCGAATTCGCTGGCTCCGGTGCCGGCCTTTTCGCCAAACCCGCTTGGATGATCGGAAACGTAAAGCTCCATCACACCCTTGCGGATGGCGTCGAGCCGGTCGCTCTTGGTATGCACCACCATCCCATCGCCGACCGGCGTCGTGCAGGAGGCGGGCGTGCCGTTGCGGCCCTCGATCTCGACAAGGCAGACGCGGCAGGAGCCGAAGGAGTCCAGCATGTCGGTGGCGCAGAGCTTCGGAATCTCTATTCCGGCCTCCATGGAGGCGCGCATGATGGACGTACCTTCAGGCACTGAGACGGGCTTGCCGTCCACCGTCAGCTTGACCTGTTTTTCGGCCTTCGAGGCCGGCGTTCCGTAATCGGCTTCCTGAATGAGGGACATCACAAGTCTCCCTTGAAAAATTCAGAGGAGCGAAGCCCCGTCGCGTCCTCTTTTATCCTGCCGGACATCTACTCGGCCGCTTCCCGCATGGGATGCGGACGGAAATCCTCCGGGAAATGTCTTAGCGCACTCATCACCGGATATGGGGTAAAACCTCCGAGAGCGCAAAGCGATCCGAACTTCATCGTGTTGCAGAGGTCTTCGAGGAGGGCGACCTGCTTTTCCGGCTCCTCGCCATTCGCGATCCGGTCGGCGACCTCGACACCGCGCACCGCGCCAACCCGGCAGGGCGTGCACTTGCCGCAGCTTTCGATGCCGCAGAATTCCATCGCGAAACGGGCCTGCTTCAGCATATCGACCGTATCGTCGAAGACGACTACGCCGGCGTGGCCGATCAGCCCGTCCTTCCCGGCGAAAGCCTCGTAGTCGAAGGGCGTGTCGAAGAGCGCGCGCGGGAAATAGGCCCCGAGCGGCCCGCCGACCTGTACGGCGCGCACCGGCCGGCCGGATTTCGTGCCGCCGCCGATCTCGTCGACAATCTCGCCCAGCGTCAGCCCGAAGGCCGCTTCGAACAAACCGGGATATCGGGTGTTGCCGGCGATCTGGATGGGAATAGTCCCACGCGAACGAC
This sequence comes from Hyphomicrobiales bacterium, assembly GCA_030456445.1. Classification (GTDB taxonomy): domain Bacteria; phylum Pseudomonadota; class Alphaproteobacteria; order Rhizobiales; family Rhizobiaceae; genus Mesorhizobium_L. Next base: position 1,507 of record JAKDNM010000073.1, on the reverse strand, counting down.
CGAGCCCAAAATCCTTGTAATAGGCCGCCCCCTTGTCGAGGACGATCGGCACGGAGGCCAGCGAAATCACGTTGTTGATGACGGTCGGCCGGCCGAACAGCCCCTTGTGGGCCGGCAGAGGCGGCTTTGCCCGCACCTGCCCGCGCTTGCCCTCAAGGCTGTCGAGCAGAGCCGTTTCCTCGCCGCAGACATAGGCGCCGGCGCCCATCCGCACCTCGATATCGAAGGCATATTGCGAGCCAAGCACCGATTTGCCCAGAACGCCGGCATGCCGCGCGACGCCCAGCGCCTCGTTCAGGGCCTTTTCGGCGTGCGGATATTCGGAGCGAAGGTAGATGTAGCCCTTTGTGGCGCCGACCGCTATTGCCGCGATCGCCATGCCTTCGATCAGGACGAAGGGGTCGCCTTCCATGATCATGCGATCGGAGAAGGTGCCCGAATCGCCTTCGTCGGCGTTGCAGACGATGTATTTGAGTTCGCCCGGCGTATCGAGGACGGTCTTCCACTTCACGCCGGTCGGGAAGCCGGCGCCGCCGCGCCCGCGCAGGCCCGAATCGGTAACCTGTTGGACGATGTCGGCGGGCGTCATTTTCAGCGCCTTTTCGAGCCCGGCGAGCCCGCCATGCGCCTTGTAATCATCGAGCGAAACCGGGTCGGTGATGCCGACGCGGGCGAAGGTCAGGCGCGTCTGACGCGCCAGATAGGGAATCTTCTCGGGATCGCCGAACGACAGGGCGTGCTTGCCGCCCGATAGAAAATCCGCCTCGAAAAGCGAGGACACGTCCTTTACCGCCACCGGCCCGTAGGCAACGCGGCCAGAAGGCGTCTCGACCTCCACCATCGGCTCCAGCCAATAGAGGCCGCGCGAGCCGTTGCGCACGAGTTTCGCGTCGAGGCCGCGCGCCTTGATCTCGCTTGCGATTGCGTCGGCCACCTTGCCGGCGCCGAGCGCCAGCGCACCGGAATCGCGTGGAACATAGATCGCCACGGTCATGCCCTCACCTCCGCGGCGATGGCGCCGATCCTTTCCTCGTCGAGCCGGCCGATCACCTCGCCGTCGAGCATCGCGGTCGGCGAACAGGCGCACAGCCCGAGGCAATAGACCGGCTCCAGCGTCACCGCGCCGTCCTTGCTGGTCTCGTGCCAGTCGACGCCGAGCGCCTCGCGCAGCCGGTCAGCCATTTCATCGCCGCCCATCGCCTGGCAGGATTCGGCACGGCAAACCTTCAGCACATGCCGGCCAGCCGGATGTTCGCGATAATCGTGGTAGAAGCTGACAACGCCGTAGACGTCGGCACGGCTGAGGTTGAGCGCATTGGCGATCACCGGCAGCGCCTCATCGGGGACGTAGCCGAATTCCTTCTGCACGCCGTTCAATATAGGCAGAAGCGGCCCCTCGGCTTCCCGCCATTCCTCCACGACGGATAAAGTCCGCGTCGCGATTTCGGTATCGTTGCGTTCCATCGTCAAATGTCGCAGCCTCCCTCGGGCATCAATGTCCAGCTTC
>JAKDNM010000072.1 GCA_030456445.1 Hyphomicrobiales bacterium | reverse complement strand
GGTTTTCCGTCCGGAATTGCGTGAAAACAATATGATAGACCGGTTCCGCGATTCGGAGAAAAGCGGAACCGCTCTAGGGACCTCTCTGAGCAGTCAGCGCTCCTTTTCGCCGGCGAAGAAGAGTTTTTCCCATTTCTTCTGAGCCTGGTAGCCCTCGCGAATGAAGGGCGTGAAGGGCGCCAGGTTGAGAAGCAGCCAGTTGGTCAGGCTAGCTGGAAAGCGGGTCGGCTTGACGAAATCGACGAACAGCACCACGCGTGTCTGGCCGGAGTGGTTCCACGCCTCATGCTCATAGGCGTCGTCGAAGAGCAGCACCTCGCCTTCGTCCCAATGACAGATGCGGTCGAGCACGCGAATGGCGATCTTGTCGCGTTCGGGCGGCACCTTCAGGCCCAGATGCAGGCGCAACACGCCATTATAGGGACCGCGATGCGCCTTCAGGTGCTTGCCGGGCTCGAAGATGGAAAACATCGCCGCCTTGAGACCGGGGACTTTCTGCAGGATGCGCCAGGTCTGCGGACAGGCGCGGGTGCCCTCCTCCGATACCGATCCATAGCCGCATAGCACGAAGGTCTTCCAGTCACGGTCGGTGGAGATCGTGCTGACTTCGCTCAATATCTCGTGGAAGCCCGGCAACTCGTCCTTGCGGGCGAGCACGCGGTCGAGTTCGGCGCGGATGAGCTTCCATTCCTTTTCGATTTCCGCCGCCCAGGGGAAGGTGGCATTGTCATAAACCGGCGGGTTGCCGTGGATGGCATATTTCAGGTTGAGCCGTTCCGCCCGATCCACGATGGCCTGGCCGATCCGGTAGCCAAGCCCTTTCCTGAACATGGGGTCCTCGATCCCCTGGGTGCGCTTTTGGTCGAAATTCCCGATGCTGACTTTCTGATCCATTTCATGCAGTCCTGACATTTGCGCGCGGGCGCGCTTCAAAGCCGGATCGGGCAACCTCAATTGGGGCAGTTTCGCGGCGAACCGTTTCGCGACCTCGTTCTGGGCGGCTTCGTTCTGGGCGGCTTTCGTTCAGCGGGTCACGCCGGCTTTTCCACGTAGACGGTCAGCGACCCGTCGTCGTTGAGCTTTACCGCCACGACCTGTTCCGGCCTGATCGATTCTTCCCCAAGCTTGCCCTGGAGAGGATTGTTGGCGCGGATCGCGTTCCGAAGCGCCTTGACGCCGCTGCGGTTCTCCGCGACCGCCTTGTCGATCGCGGTCCTGTCGCTGCCCGCGCCGACATCCACGATCCTGAGAGAGGCGACCTTCTTCATCGATTGCACCCGGACGGCACCCTCTTCGCTGGCGCGTATCCCGGCAACGGCCGCATCGAGGGGGCTCTGCCTCTCCCCGGCGCCGCTATCGGCGGGAGCCACGCCGCCGGTGTTCGGCGTCTGCTGGACACTGTCGCTCATTTTACTGGTGGCGCTGTTTGCGTCGTTGCGCGGGCCGGCTGCAAAAGACGGAACGGCAAGGGCGAGCATCCAGGCCGCCGCGACCCCGACTGTCGCTTTCCTCATTTTCCAACTCCCTTCGAGTGGTTCACCTGTCGGACAACAGGTTCGACGCCGGGGAGTTCCCCGAATTGACGGACGACAGCAGCCTCAACCGTTTGCCGAAGCGTCCGGATCGGCCGCGAATGCCACAAAACCGGCAAGCACGCCTGCGATATGTTCCCGCATTCGGGGCCGGTCCAGCATTTCCCGCGCCTCCTCCGGCGACTTGCCGACGAGGTGGATTTCGAAAGCCGGGCCGGGGTGCAGCTTCGCCGACATCGTCTTCAGCACTTCCGACAGATGCTCCCTGACGCAAAGGCCTCGCACGGAGGCATGCACCAGCATGACGGGCTTGTTCGGGATTTCCGAACCCGAGACGAGCCAGTCGAGCGCGTTCTTGAGGGGGCCGGGAATGCCGTGCGCATATTCCGGCGAGGCGATAATCAGCCCGTCCGCCTCGGCGACTTGCCGTGCCAATCCGGCCACCGCCGATGGCCGGTATTCGTCGTCTCGATCCGGATCGAAGAGCGGCAGGTCCCGTATCGTCTCGCACATGACGACGGCGATGCCTTCAGGCGCGTGGCGGGCAAAGGCTTCGAGCAGGATGCGGTTGGTCGAGGCCGCGCGCAGGCTGCCGCAGATCGCGAGAAATCGCATGAAGCAGCTTCCTTCGAGGATTGCCGAAGGGGCGAAGCCTAGCCGATTCGCTGCGTGCCGGTCAGGACGCGGAGGAGAGCCGCTCCTCGAATGCGCCCTCTATCGGCTCGAAAATCCCGGTCGACGGATCGCGGACCAGCATGCGGCCGGTGGCGACGCCGAAGAAGGCGCCGTGCAGTTCGAGCTTGCCGCGCTCGACGAGAATGCGCACGCAGGGGAAAGTCATGAGGTTCTTCAGGCTGAGTTCGACGGAAGCGAATTCCAGCTTGCGCAGATATTCGTCGTGGTCGTGTTCGTGGCGAGGCCCGAGGCTTTCCGCCGCCGGCGCGATCTGCGACATCCAGCGGCCGATGAAATCGCCCGGCGACAGCGGCTCTTGTTCGTCGGCGAAGGCGCGGATACCGCCGCAATGGGCGTGGCCCAGGACGACGATATGCTTCACGCGCAATGCCTGCACGCCGAATTCCAGCGCCGCACTCGTGCCATGCTGGGTGTCGCCATGCTGCTCGTAGGGCGGGATGATATTGGCGACGTTGCGCACGACGAGCAATTCGCCCGGCGCCGCGTCGAAGATCACTTCGGGCGACACGCGGGAATCGACGCAGCCGACCACCATGGTTTCGGGGTGCTGCCCGTTCTCGGCCAACGTTTCGTAGCGCCCATGCTCGCTGGCGAAGCGGTTCTCCAGAAAGGCCTTGTGTCCGTCGATCAACCGCCTCGGGAACATGCCGTCACTCCGTCTTGTTTCATGGTGCGAATTTCATGGTACGAACCGCGAAGGATTATATTCCTCGAAAGAAGCTTAACCTTGGCGCCACCAGCCGTCGTCGGCGGTCACCCGGTCTATCCCCTTCATGTCGAGCGTTGCAAGAAATTGTGCGACGGTCCTTGCGCCGATCTTCAGCTCCGGCTGGATCTCGGCCAGAGGCAGAAGCACGAAAGCGCGTTGCGTCATGCGCGGATGCGGCACTTCGAGCCCGGTTTCGTCTATCGTTCTCTCACCGAAGAGCAGGATGTCGATGTCGATGGTCCGTGGCCCCCAGCGTTCGGCACGCACGCGCTTGAGTCCCTTTTCGGCGGCAAGGCACAGATCCAGCAATTCTTGTGGCGAACGGCCGGTGTCGACGCCGGCGACGGCGTTAAGGAAATCCGGCTGGTCCGTCTTGCCCCAGGGCGGCGTTCGGTAAACGGAAGAAACCGCGACTACGCGGGTTCGCGGATCGGCATCGATCGCCTGAAGCGCCTTCGCCATGGCGCTTTGCGGATCTCCCAGATTGCCGCCGAGCCCCAGCCATGCACGGTTTTTACGCATGCGCCAGCATAGCATCGGCCATCTTGAGCGCGTCCACATTGATTGCGACATTGTGGACACGAAAAAGAACCGCCCCTTTCAGCCGCAGGATGACGCTGGTCGCCGCCGTGCCGGCATCGCGGGCGTCCCCTTCCCGGCCCGTCACCGCGCCGACAAAGCGCTTGCGCGATGTGCCGACGGCGAGCGGAAAGCCGAGTGCTGCAAGCTCCTCGAAGCGCGCCATCAGTTCCAGATTGTCGGCCGGCGTCTCCTTGGCAAAGCCGAAGCCCGGGTCGAGCACGATGCTCTCTTCGGGAACACCCGCCGATCGCGCGATCTCGACCGACCTCTCCAGAAAGGCAAACTGGTCGGCGATGACATCCGGCTCCTTTTGCCGCTCGCGTCCCGTATGCATCACGAGAAGGCCGGCGCCCGTTTCCGCCGCGACGCGGGCTATATCGGGCTCGCGCTGCGCGCCCCAGACATCGTTGACGATATGCGCGCCTTTTTCGATCGCCAATCGCGCGGTGCCGGCACGATAGGTATCGACGGAGACGATCGATCCACCCGACGCCAGCGCCTCGACGACGGGCAGGATGCGCGCCTGTTCTTCCTCAGCCGTTACGGGCTGCCCGCCCGGACGGGTGGACTCGCCGCCGACGTCGATGATCGCGGCGCCTTCCCGCAACATCCGCTTCGCCTGTGCCAGAGCCTTCTCTGGCGCGAAATAGCGGCCGCCATCGGCGAAGGAGTCCGGCGTCACGTTCAGGATGCCCATGACCAGCGCATCGGCGCCGAATTCGAGGCTGCGGCCATGCGCGAGTTTCCAACGTCGGTTGGTCATGGCGGAAAGCTGCTCCATATCGGTGACGTGGCTTTCTGAAGCGGACCGGAGGGAAAATCAATGACATTTGCGTTGTGCCGTCCGACAGGGAGCGGCACAGTGGCGCGAAAGGCCCGCTCATGAAGCATCTACCGCTCGCACTGTTTCTGGCCCTGTCGGCAAGCCCGGCATTCGCGGCCGATATGGTCAGGAGCTACAGCTATTACACGCTCGATGCGACGACGCTCGACGGGTTGAGCGATCAGCTCGAAAGCCGCGGACCGAAGGTGGAAAGCTCCGGCAACAAGCATCCCGGCGCGACGCGGATGCAATTCACCACGCACACGACCTACGGCAGGGAGCGAAACCGCTGCCGCGTTTCGAAGGCAAGAACAGTCCTGAAAGTCGAAGTGATCCTGCCGCGGTGGCGGCCGCGCGGCAAGCCGGAAGCGGATATGCGCATCATCTGGGACACGCTTTCATCGGATATCCGCCGGCACGAGGGCCTGCACTCCGATATCGCCAAGAATTACGCCGGCAAGCTGGAACAATCGATCGAGGCGCTCGGAGCGGCCGACAGTTGCGAAGAAATGTCGGCAAAGGTGAAGAAGACCACCGACAGAGTGCTGAACGAGCACGATCGAGAGCAGAAGCGGTTCGACCGCGTGGAGAACATCAATTTCGAGGACAGGTTCCAGCGATTGCTCGCCTACCGTTTGCAGCGAATGGAAGACCGGCGCTCAAGGGAATTCGGCAGCCCAACTTCTAGTCGGTGAAGCGGAAAGGAAGTACCGCGCCTTCAACCCGCGCCTCCAAGCCAGCGCTCGATGCGGCCGGTCGCCTCGACCATCTCGCCCACGCTGCCGGCATAGGAAAAGCGCATGAAGCGACGGCCCTCGACGGTATCGAAGTCAAGTCCCGGCGTCGCGGCGACATGCGCCTCGGCCAGCATCCGGCGGGCAAAAGCCATGCTGTCATTGGTGTGCATGGAGACGTCGCAATAGGCGTAGAAGGCGCCGTCCATGGGCGCTGCGATGCGCAAGCCCAGTTGCGGCAGGCGCTTCATGAGCATGTCGCGGCTTTGCCGGTAGCGTTGCTTGACGGCGTCGAGTTCGCTGCTGGCCTCGAAGGCGCGGATCGCCGCGCGCTGCGAGATTTCGGGCGCGGAAATATAGAGGCTTTGCTGGATACGCTCGACGGGGCGGACCAGTTCTTCCGGCAGTACCATCCAGCCGATCCGCCAGCCGGTCATGCAGTAATATTTCGAAAACGAGTTGATGACCGTGACATCCGGCCGGATCGCCAGCGCCGTCTTGTCGGGACCGACATAGTTCAGCCGGTGATAGATCTCGTCGGATATCGCCGCGATGCCGCGAGAGGCGGCGCATTCCAGCAGTTCCGCCAGTTCGGCGTCGGGAATGATCGCGCCGGTCGGGTTGGCGGGGCTGGCGAAGAGCACGCCCTTGAGCGGCTGATGCCCATCATGTGCTTCCGCAAGCTGCGCGGCGGTCAGATAGCCTTCCTGCCCGAGCGGTATCTCGACAACCTCCAGTCCGAGGGCCGCCATGATGTTGCGGTAGGCCGGGTAGCCGGGCGCGGTGATGGCGACCCGGTCGCCGGCATCGAAAAGCGCGAGGAAGGCAAGGTTGAAGGCGGCCGACGAACCCGTCGTCACGACAATGCGGGAGACCGGCACCTCGACGCCGTAATGGTCGGCATAGTGGGCCGCGATCGCCTCTCGCAGGCCGGCAAGGCCGAGCGCGTCCGTATAGCCGATGCGCCCGTCGGCAAGCGCCTCGCGCGCGGCCTCGCGCACGATCTGTGGCGCCGGATCGGAAGGCTGGCCGACCGCCATCGAGATCACGTCGTGACCGTCCGCTTTCAACCGGTTCGCCTCGGCCAGCACGTCCATGGCGTGAAAGGGCTCGACGCGGCTTCTGCGTGAAATGGATATTCCCATGCCTTCGATCCCGCATTATCGCGCCGTCCCTGCGGCGCGCCGCACAAATGCCCGATTGGTGTGGGGATCACAAGGCGTGCATCGATAGGTCGCGGCGGGAAGCAATGCCGAACGCTTGATTGGCTTCGGGCGGCGGGGGTCTTTAAGACCGTATAGAGAGAATCCGGTGCTATCTCGCTGCCGGGACCCATAAATCCAGGCAAGAGGACAAGCCCTCCATGAAAACCGCAATCCTGACCGCCATCTGCGGCGTCGCCGTTTCGGCCGTCATGCTGGGTGCCGGCTTTCTCGCAGGCTCGTCGGCGAGGACCGATCAAATGCCGCGTGTGGTTCAGGTGGCCGACAACGCACCATTGAGCAGCGCCGCCGACAAGGCCGCCATAGAGGCGATCATCCACGACTACCTTGTGAAAAACCCCGAAGTGATGCTCGAAGTGCAGGACGCGCTCGAGAAGAAACAGGGCGAGGCGCAGAGGCTGGCCCAGGGAAAGGTGATCCAGGATTCCTCGAAGCAAATCTTCGACGCGTCCTATGACGGCATCGTCGGTAATCCTGAAGGCAAGATCAGCATCGTCGAATTCTTCGATTACAATTGCCATTTCTGCAAGGGCGCGATGACGGACATGCAGGCGCTGGTTAAGGAAAACAAGGATTTGCGCTTTGTGCTGAAGGAATTCCCGATCCTCGGCGAGGATTCCGCCAAGGCAAGCATCGTCTCCATGGCGTTCAAGAAGCTGATGCCTCAGAAGTACGGCGATTTCCACCAGGAACTCCTTGGCGGCAAGGGCCGCGCCGACGAGGCGAAGGCGATCAAGATCGCCCTGTCGCTCGGGGCCGACGAGGCGGCGCTGCGCAACGAAATGAAAGATCCCGCCATCCAGCAGGATATCCAGAGCACCTACGACCTCGCCAACAAGCTGTCGATCTCGGGCACGCCGTCCTACGTCATCGGCGACGAGGTCGTCTTCGGCGCGCTGGGCAAGAAGGTGCTCGACGAAAAGCTCGCCAATGTGCGTGCCTGCGACCACACCGCATGCTGAATCCTGTGCTTTTCCGACTTTAGGCCGCAACAGAAGGCCTTGCGCCGTTTGCATAGCGGTTTAAGAGCCTCTAAGCCGATCTAGAGCAATTCCAGGAAAAGTGGAAACCGGTTTTCCGTCCGGGATTGCGTGAAAACAAAACGCTCTAGAGGTTCCGCGCACGGCGAAAGGACTTTCTTCTGAAAACGGTTTTTGTACTCAACGGTCCCAATCTCAACATGCTCGGCAAGCGTGAGCCCGGTATCTACGGCGGCAAGACGCTCGACGAGATCGGGAAGGATTGCGTGGCCGCCGGCAAGACGCTCGGCCTCGATGTCGATTTCCGCCAGTCGAACCATGAGGGCGATCTCGTTTCCTGGATTCAGGAAGCGGGCGAGAAGGCCGTCGGCGTGGTCGTCAATCCGGGCGCCTACAGCCACACCTCCATCGCCATTCACGACGCGATCCGGTCGGTCGCGCCGCTGCCGGTGGCGGAAGTGCATCTGTCCAATATCCATGCGCGCGAGCCGTTCCGGCACGTCTCCATGGTCACGCCGGTCGCGACCGGCATGATCTGCGGCTTCGGGCCGCTCGGCTACGAACTGGCGTTGCGGGCGCTTGCCGCGCGGCTTTGAGAAAAAGAAAAAGGGGCGCAATCCAATGCCTATCAAGAAGAACGATGTCGACCAGCAACTCATCCGCGACCTGGCGGGTATTCTGGACGACACAAACCTGACCGAGATCGAGGTCGAAAGCGGCGATTTCCGTGTGCGCGTCTCGCGACAGGCCGCCGCGGCGCAATCCGTCGGCATGCCCGCGGCCATTGCCGCCGCCCCGCAGCCCGTAGCCGCAGCCCAGCCGGTAGTCGAGACGGCAAAGAATGCCGTCCCCTCCCCCATGGTCGGCACCGCCTACCGCTCGCCGGCACCCGGTTCCGATCCATTCATCCAGATCGGCCAGAGCGTGCGCGAGGGCCAGACGCTCATCATCATCGAAGCGATGAAGACGATGAACCAGATCCCCTCGCCGCGCGCCGGCACGGTCAGCGCCATTCTGGTGGAAGACGGGCAGCCGGTCGAATATGGCGAGCCCCTCGTGATCATCGACTGAGCGGGAGCCGAAGGCGTGTTCCAGAAGGTCCTCATTGCCAATCGTGGCGAGATTGCGTTGCGCATCCTGCGCGCGTGCAAGGAACTCGGCATCCAGACGGTTGCGGTGCATTCGACGGCCGACGCCGACGCGATGCATGTGCGGCTTGCCGACGAAAGCGTGTGCATCGGGCCGCCCGCCTCGCGCGACAGCTATCTGAATATCCACCAGATCGTCGCCGCCTGCGAGATCACCGGGGCCGACGCCATCCATCCCGGCTACGGCTTCCTGTCGGAGAACGCCAAGTTCGCCGACATCCTGGCCGCCCACAACATCACCTTCATCGGCCCCTCGGCAGACCATATCCGCATTATGGGCGACAAGATCGAGGCGAAGCGCACGGCAAAGCGCCTTGGCATCCCCGTCGTTCCGGGCTCCGAGGGCGGCGTCACGGATGACAAGGAGGCGGCGCGCATTGCCGGCGATATCGGCTATCCCGTTATCATCAAAGCGGCGGCCGGCGGCGGCGGACGCGGCATGAAGGTGGCGCGCGGCCCGGAAGACCTCTCGATCGCGCTCTCCACCGCGCGCACCGAGGCGAGCGCAGCCTTCGGCGACGACGCCGTCTATATAGAGAAATATCTGGAAAAGCCGCGCCACATCGAGGTGCAGGTGATGGGCGACGGCAAAGGCAAGGCGGTCCATCTGGGCGAGCGCGACTGCTCGCTGCAGCGTCGTCACCAGAAAGTGTGGGAGGAGGCCAATTCCCCGGCCCTCAATGCCGAGGAGCGCGACAAAATCGGCATGACGGTGGCCACGGCCATCGCCGATCTCGGCTATTCGGGGGCGGGTACGATCGAATTCCTCTATGAGGGCGGCAAGTTCTATTTCATCGAAATGAACACGCGCCTTCAGGTCGAGCATCCGGTGACGGAGGCGATCACCGGCATCGACCTCGTGCACGAGCAGATCCGCGTTGCGTCTGGCAGCGGCCTTTCGGTCCGGCAGAAGGACATCCAGTTCAACGGCCACGCCATCGAATGCCGCATCAACGCCGAGGATCCGCGCACCTTCATGCCTTCTCCCGGCACGATCGACCATTTCCACACGCCGGGCGGCCTTGGCGTGCGCGTCGATTCCGGCGTCTATTCCGGCTACAAGATCCCCCCCTATTACGACAGCCTAATCGGCAAGCTGATCGTGCATGGACGCAACCGGGTCGAGGCGCTGATGCGGCTTCGCCGGGCGCTGGACGAATTCGTTGTCGACGGCATCAAGACCACGTTGCCGCTCTTCCAGGATTTGATCGGCAATCGCGACATCGCCAATGGCGATTATGATATCCATTGGCTCGAGAAATATTTGGCCAAGGATAATTAGCGACAGGTGCGTCCTTCGAGGCTCGCCCCGGAATGTTCGCGATTAGATTTCAACACTGTGCGGGCTCGCACCTCCAGATGAGGGCGGGCGGTGCTTGTCAAATGCCCGCTTCCACTGACGACGCATCCAAATTCACCGACGCGGCCAACGCATCGACCGGCACCGCCGCATTCGGGCGCGAGGCACCAGCCTTCCTCATCCTGAGGTGCGAGCCCGCACGACCGCTGCGATTGAGCCGGAACATCGGCGGGCGAGCCTCGAAGGACGCACCCCGGACGTGGCGGATCAGGCAATGACGCGCCCGCTTGCACCCGGCTCAGGCATACCGACCGACCTTTTGCTGAGAGCCTACGCGTCCGGTGTCTTTCCGATGGCGGAAAGCGCCGACGATCCGGAAGTTTTCTGGGTCAGGCCGGAGACGCGCGGCATCATCCCGCTCGACGCTTTCCACCTGCCTAAAAGCCTCGCCAAGGCCATTCGCCATGGTGCATTCGAGATCGCCTTCGACCGCGATTTTGCCGGCGTGATCGAGGGTTGCTCGGAGAAACGGCCCGAGCGGCGAAGCACGTGGATCAACAAACCGATCCGCGAGGCCTACACCCGACTTTTCGAACTCGGGCACTGCCACACGGTGGAGGCGTGGTGCGGCGAACGGCTGGTAGGCGGGCTCTACGGGGTGACGCTCGGCCGCGTCTTCTTCGGCGAAAGCATGTTCTCGCACGAACGCGACGCCTCCAAGATATGCCTCGCTGCTCTTGTCGAGCGGCTGAACGCGCGCGGCTTCCAACTTCTCGACACGCAATTCACCACCGAGCACCTGAAGCGCTTCGGCGCCATCGACGTGCCGCGCCGCAAATATGAGAGGATGCTGGAAGAAGCGCTGAAGGGCGAGCCGGCGACGTTTGCGTGAGGGGACGAACCCTCACACCAATTCCACTTCCACCACGCCCGGAACGGCGCGGATTGCGGCGGCGATCTGCGGTGAAAGGCGGTAGCGGTCGGGCAGTTCGATCTCGACCTCGGCTTCGCCGCCCTCCTTGATGAGCACGACCGAGACCTGCCCTTCCCCGCCGCGATCCAACCGCGCGGAAAGCGCATTGGCGGGTGCCGCGTCGCGCAGGAAGACGCGCATCTCCTGTCGTATGCGGCTTGCCTCCTCGTCGAGCGCCTGCACCGACTGGATGCGCAGATTGATGCCTTCCGGCCGATCCTCGGCAGAAACGGTGATGACCACGGAGCGGCCGGGCTCCAGAAGGTCGCGGTGTTGCGCCAGCGCCTCGGAAAACAGCACCGCCTCGAACTGGCCGGTCGTGTCGGAAAGCTGGACAACGCCCATCTTGTTGCCGGTGCGCGTCTTGCGCTCCTGCTTGGAGGTGACGGTGCCGGCCAGCCGACCGGCCGAGGCACCGCGTTTCACCCCGTTCGAGAATTCCGCCCAGTTCTGCACGCGCATGCGTTGCAAAAGCTTCTTATAGCCGTCGAGCGGGTGCGCCGAGAGATAGAAGCCGACCGCCTGGAACTCGCGGTGCAACCGTTCCGCCGGCAGCCACGACTCGACGGCGGGCAGGCGCAGCTTTTCCGCCGGCCCCTCGGCGGCGACGCCGAACATGTTTCCTTGCCCAAGCGAGGCTTCCTGCTGGGCAAGTGCCGCCATGCCCATCAGCCGGTCGACGCCGCCCGTAAGTGCAGCACGGTCGTGGCCGAAGCAGTCGAAGGCGCCGGCCGCGATCAGGCTTTCGAAGACACGCTTGCCCACGATCTTGGGATCGATGCGGGCGCAGAAATCCTCGATGCTCGTGAACGGCTTTCCTTCGCGCACGGCAACAATATGCTCGACCGCCGCGTCGCCGACGCCCTTGATCGCCGCAAGCGAATAGAAGATGCGGTTTTCGCCGACCTCGAAATCGCGATAGGATGTCATCACCGAGGGCGGCACGACATCGGTGCCGAGACGGATCGCGTCCTGCCTGAAATCGCCGAGCTTGTCGGTGTTCGACATGTCGAGCGTCATCGAGGCGGCGAGGAATTCCACCGGATAATGCGCCTTCAGATAGGCCGTCTGGTAGGAGACCAGGGCATAGGCGGCCGCATGGCTCTTGTTGAAGCCGTAATCGGCGAACTTAGCGAGCAGGTCGAAGATGAAATCCGCCTGCTGCCTCGATACGCCGCGCTCCACGGCCCCGTCGACGAAGCGCACGCGCTGCTGGTCCATCTCGGCGCGGATCTTCTTGCCCATGGCGCGGCGCAGAAGGTCGGCCTCGCCGAGCGAGTAGCCGGACAATTCCTGCGCGATCTGCATCACCTGTTCCTGATAGACGATAACCCCCTGGGTCTCCGTCACCAGATGGTCGATCTTCGGATGGATCGACGCTATTTCTTCTTCGCCATGCTTGCGGGCATTGTAGGTCGGGATGTTCTCCATCGGCCCCGGCCGGTAGAGCGCGACAAGCGCGATCAGGTCCTCGATGCGATCCGGCTTCATGCCGATCAGCGCCTTGCGCATGCCGGCGCTTTCCACCTGAAACACGCCGACCACCTCGCCGCGCGACAGCATGCCGTACGTCTCGGGATCGTCGAGCGGCAGCTTTGCAAGATCGATGTCGACACCGCGGCGCTTGATGAGCTTCACGGCGGTGTCGAGCACGGTCAGCGTCTTGAGGCCGAGGAAGTCGAACTTCACCAGTCCCGCCTGTTCGACATATTTCATGTTGAACTGGGTGACCGGCATGTCGGAGCGCGGGTCGCGATACATCGGCACCAGTTCCGAGAGCGGCCGGTCGCCGATGACGATACCAGCCGCATGCGTCGAGGCGTGGCGATAGAGCCCTTCGAGCTTTTGCGCCATGTCGAGCAAGGTCTGGACGATCGGCTCCTTCTCGACCTCCTCGGCAAAGCGCGGCTCGTTGGCGATGGCTTCGGCGAGCTTGACCGGATGGGCGGGGTTCGCCGGCACCATCTTGCACAGCCGGTCGACCTGGCCGTAGGGCATCTGGAGCACGCGGCCGACGTCGCGCAGCACCGCGCGCGCCTGCAACGTTCCGAACGTGATGATCTGCGCCACCTGCTGGCGGCCGTAGCGCTCCTGCACGTAATGGATCACTTCGTCGCGGCGGTCCTGGCAGAAGTCGATGTCGAAGTCGGGCATCGACACGCGCTCGGGATTGAGGAAGCGCTCGAACAGAAGCGAGAAGCGCAGCGGATCGACATCGGTGATGGTCAGCGACCAGGCGACCAGCGATCCTGCGCCCGAGCCGCGCCCCGGCCCGACCGGGATGCCGTGGGCCTTCGCCCATTTGATGAAGTCCGAGACGATCAGGAAATAGCCCGGATATTTCATCCGCTCGATGATGCCGAGCTCGAATTCGAGCCGCTCTCGATAGTCCTCCTCCGTGAAGCCGGGCGTCATGCCATGCACGGCCAGACGCGCGTCGAGCCCCTGTCGCGCCTGCTCCTTCAGTTCCTCCGCTTCGGCTTTCTCGGCTTCTTCGGGATGGTCGGTCTTCGCGGTGGTGAAACGCGGCAGGATCGGCGCGCGATTCCTGGGGTAATAGTTGCAGCGGCGCGCGACCTCGACGGTGTTGTCGATCGCCTCGGGCAGGTCGGCGAACAGAGCGACCATCTCGGCCTGGCTCTTCAGGTAGCTCTCCTCGGTCAGCCGCCGACGCTCGTCCACGGCGACGACCGTGCCCTCGGCAATGGCGAGGAGCGCGTCATGCGCCTCGTAGTCTTCCCGCTTCGAAAAAAAGGCCTCGTTGGTCGCCACCAGCGGCAGTTCGTGCCGGTAGGCCAGTTCGATCAACGCCGTCTCGACGGCGCGATCATAGCCGCGCGGGCGCTGGAGCTCGATATAGAGGCGGTTGCCGAAGCGCTCCTTGAGGAAGAGAAGCCGGCTTTCCGCCAGTTCCGCATGCTTTTCCCTCAGCATCTTGCCGATCGGGCCGCGCTCGCCGCCGGTCAGGCAGATGATGCCGTCCGAAAGCCCGTCGAGCCAATCCGAAAGGATGTGGGTCGGCTCCGACGAGGACGGCGTGTCGAGATAGGCGCGGCTGACCAGCCGGGCCAGATTGGCATAGCCCGCCTCGGTGGCGGCGATCAGCACGACCGGCGCCACTTCCAGTCCATTCCGCCGTCCGCCGGAACGCGCGTTCGACGGCGCCTCGTTCTCGAAGCAGAGGTCGAGTTGGCAGCCGATGATCGGCTGGATGCCGTCCTTCACGGCCTTCTGCGAAAATTCCATCGCGCCGAAGAGGTTGTTGGTATCGGTGATGGCGATGGCCGGCGTCCGGTCCGCCCTGGCGAGCGCGACGACCTTCGCAACCGGCAATGCGCCTTCCAGAAGCGAATAGGCCGAATGCACGTGCAGATGGATGAAGAGGCGGCCGGCCTGCGGCGTGGCCGGCTCCTCGGCGGCGCCCTTGGCCGCACGGAGGATCGGATCGCGTATCTTGTCGCTGGTCATGCCGCCGCTGTCGCTTTTGAGAATCTACCGGAACGGCTCCATTGTCGGAGATCGGTGGTCACCCGTCGAGAAGAAATGAGGCCCTCCCCGGCGGAAAACACATCTTGGCGCCCAGCCGCCGCGCGAGCCTACCGCAACTTCATCTTGAAGCCGGCATGGCTTTTGGCGAAGCCGAGCCGCTCGTAGAAGCGGTGCGCGTCGGTGCGCTTACCGTTCGACATCAATTGCACCAGCCGGGCGCCCTTCGCCCGCGCCTCCTCGATCGCGAAGCGCATCATCTGCTCGCCGATCCCGTGCCCGCGCAGGTCGGCGCGCGCCTGCACCGCCGCAATGGTGAGGCTGGACGATCCCTGCCCGCTCATCGTCGTCACCAATGTCGTCTGGAACGTGCCGACCACCTCGCCTTCCAGTTCGGCGACATAGAGCATGTCGTTCGGACTGGCGGCGATGCGCCCGAACGCGGCCTCGTATCGCGGGTGGGCGCTTTCGTCCGTAGTATCGCCATGCCCGCCGAGAGGATCGTCGGCGAAGAGAACGACGATGGCGGCGATGTCGCGCCGTCCCGCCGGCCGGATAAGGACCTCGATGCGCTCGCTATTCATTGCGGGACCTCGGCCGTGCGGCGGCGAACCACAACGCCCAGTTCGTCGGTCTCGCGGGCCTGACGCAGGCGTTCCTCCGCCTCCGTAGCCTCGCGCTGGCGGTACCACATGGAGGCGTAGAGGCCATTCGTCCGAAGCAACGCGCCATGCGTGCCGCGCTCGGCAATCAGGCCGTCCTGAAGCACGATGATCTCGTCGGCTGCGACGACGGTGGAAAGGCGGTGCGCGATGACCAGCGTCGTGCGGCCACGGCTGACAAGATCGAGCGCGGACTGGATTTCCTGTTCCGTGTGCGTATCGAGCGCGGAAGTCGCCTCGTCGAGGATCAGGATCGGCGGCGCCTTTAGGATGGTGCGAGCGATCGCCACGCGCTGCTTCTCGCCGCCCGACAGCTTCAGCCCCCGCTCGCCCACCATCGCCTTGTAGCCTTCCGGCAGATGCTGGATGAAGCCGGCAATCTGGGCAAGCTCCGCCGCTTTGTGGATTTCCTCCTCGTCGGCGTCCGGCCGGCCGTAGCGGATATTGTAGGCGATGGTGTCGTTGAAGAGCACCGTATCCTGCGGCACCATGCCGATCGCGCCGCGCAGGCTCGTCTGCGTCACGTCCCTGACGTCCTGCCCGTCGATCAGGATGGCGCCCTCCTGAATGTCGTAAAAGCGGAACAACAGGCGGGAAATGGTCGACTTTCCAGCACCCGACGGGCCGACGATCGCCACCGTCTTGCCGGGCGGCACCTCGAAGCTGACGCCTTTCAGGATCGGCCGCGCCTCGTCATAGGCGAAGTGCACGTCGCGGAAGGAGATCGCGCCATTCGCCACGGCCAGATCGGCCGCGCCGGGACGGTCCGTCACCTCCTGCTTCACATCGAGCAGGTCGAACATCTGCTCGATGTCTGTCAGGCCCTGACGGATCTCGCGGTAGATGAAGCCGATGAAATTGAGCGGCACGGCAAGCTGCATCAGCATGGCGTTGATGAACACGAAATCGCCGATCGTCTGCGTGCCCTGTACCACCGCCTGCGCCGAAAGGCCCATGCAGGCCGCCATTCCGACCGAGAAGATGACGCCCTGGCCGAAATTCAGCCAGCCGAGCGAGGTCCAGGTCTTGGTGGCCGCCGCTTCGTAGCGCGCCATCGAGCGGTCGAAGCGGCGTGCCTCCATCGTCTCGTTGCCGAAATATTTGACGGTCTCGAAATTGAGAAGCGAATCGATCGCCTTGGTGTTCGCATCCGTGTCGGAATCGTTCATCTCGCGGCGGATGGCTATGCGCCAGTCGCTCGCCCACACCGTGAACCACGTGTAGAGCGCCACGGTGACGGCGACGACCGCGACGTAGATCATCCCGTAGGTGAAGGCGAAGATGATCGCCGTCAGCGCGAATTCGAGAATGGTCGGAGCCGTACTGAGGATCGTGTAGCGCACGATCGTCTCGATGCCCTTCGTGCCGCGCTCGATGATGCGCGAAAGCCCGCCCGTCCGCCTTTCGAGGTGGAACCGCAGCGATAGCTCGTGCATGTGGACGAAGGTGCGATAGGCAAGCTGGCGCACCGCATACTGGCCGACACGGGCAAACAGCGCATCGCGCATCTGGTTGAAGCCTAGCTGCGCCACGCGCACGAAATTATAGGCGACCACCAACATGACCGGGGCGATCAGGAGGGCGGGAATATAGGCAGGAGCGGACAGTTCGCCGCCCAGCGCATTGGTCGCCCATTTGAAGAAATAGGGCACCAGCATGAGCACGAGCTTGGCGACCACCAGAAGCACCGCCGCCCAGACGACCCGCATCTTCAGGTCCATACGGTCCTGCGGCCACATATAGGGCCACAGATTGAGGAGTGTCCTCAGCATCGAGCTGTCGGAGACGGTCTTATCGGCCACAACGGGTCCTTTGGGCGTTATTGCGCGTCACGCACCGAATCCGGCGCGATGGTTTCGGAATCGAAGAGGGCATTGACCGAGCGCAGCAGCGCATCCAGCGCATCGCGATCGACACAATAGCAAGAGCGCGGGCGTTCGGACCGGAAGCGCACGAGTCCGGCATCGACCAGCACTTTCAGGTGTTGCGATACCGTCGACTGCGCCAGGTCGAATTGCTCGACCACATCCTTGCAGCAGCACGTCTCCTCCCGGCAGAGATGATGCAGGATGCGGATGCGCACGGGATGCGACAATGCTGCGAGCGCGGATGCCAGCGACAGATTTTCGAGCATGTGGTTCGTTTCGATCGAATCCATCGTTTATCGACGATAGACGATGGATTGCCGGCATGCAACGGGTGGAACCGCTCAAACTCTCCGCCGGTACCACTTCCGGACCGCGACCGCCGCCCAGATGGCCTCCACGACGCCGAACGGCCACGCACCTTGAAGGAAGCCGTATCCCGAACCGAGGGCGCAAGCGAACGCGAAGGCAAGCGTCGCCCAGCGCGCGCGGTCTTCCAGCGCATAGGTGACGAGCATGAGCGTTACGGCAAACAGGCCGAAGACGGTCAGCCGGTCCATTCCGGTTACGCCGTCTATTCGACCGCCTTCTGCGGCAATTGCGTCGCCTGGCCGGCAATCGCCTTCATATCGGCGGCGTCGCCCTCCTTCGTTTCGCCCGGAACGGCGAATATCTGGCCCGGCCAGATGAGGTCCGGATTCTCGATCTGGTCCTGGTTGGCGAGATAAATCGTGGAATAACGAACGCCGTGGCCGTAAACTCGGCGCGATATCTGCCAGAGCGTGTCGCCGCGCCGGATGATGACCGCGCCGGAAGTCTCCTGCAGTTTGGGCGACACAATAGTGGGCGGCTGTTTCGAAATATCGCTGTCGAGCGACGGCAACACAGCGGAGCCCTTGGCACCGGAGGCGACGGCCTGCGGTCCGCCGTCGCTCCCTTCGCCGGGCGAAGGCTGGCCCGTCGAGACATCCCCGGAGGAGGCGCCTACCGGCGAGGCAGCTCCCGACGACGTCGCATCATTTGAAGCGGCGGTGCCGGACGGCGCCGCGGCCCCGGACCCGGCCGGAGCGGCCGTGCCATTGGGCGCGTTTCTGGAACCGGCTTCGCCGGAGGCGACCGCCGCCACGCTTTCCCCCGGCGCGCGTGTGAAGGGAACCGCTGCGCGCGCAGCGACCTTCACGCCGTCGGGCGCCAGCATGTCGGCGCGGATGATGTAGTCGCCCACGGCAAGTTCATGAATGGACTCGACCAGGAAACGCCCAACGGGAGAGGTCTTCGCCTCGCCCAGCACCATGTCGTTGGCATAGACGCGCACCGTGCTGCCGGGATCGGCTACGCCGGCAACGAAGATCTTGTTGCCCTCGATCTCGACCGCCTCGACGGAAACCTCGGGCTGAGTGCTTCCGGATTGGGCCGCAGACGCCTTCGCCGGCACTTGCGCCGCGTCGGACGCCGTTCCTTTGGCGGCCGGCAACGCGGCGCTTGCCGTTTCCTGCCCGGCATTGCCGGGCGCCGGCTGCCGTGTCCCGTCACCGGAAGGCTGCGTTGCCGGCTTTTGTTCGGTCTTGTTCTCAGCCGTTTCGGCTTGCGTCGCGGCTGGGACGGCCGGCGCAGGGACGGCCCCCCTTTCCGGCTTCGGCACGGTGATCAGCTTGCTCGGCTGTCCGGGCGCCTCGACAAGAGCCAACACCTGGCCGTTCTGATGCTCCGGGATGGAAACGACCGCCGTTTCCTTCGACATTGCGACAAGATTGGCAGGCGTGGTGGCGCGCAACACGAGTTGATAGTCGCCCGGCTTCAAGGGATTGTCGAGCACGATGGCGAAGTCGCCCTCCGCACCCGCCGTCGAAGTGCCGAGCACGCTTTTGCCCGAAAGGATTTCCACTTTCGCGCCGGGGGCCGAGCGGCCGGCCACGACGATGGAGCCGTTTCCTTCCACCCTGACGACGTCGAAGCTCGGTGCCGTGACATCCCTGGCCTCCGTCGCCTTTTTGCTCCCGGCTGCTTCGGAGCCGGCGGCGGCACTATCGGCTGTCGCGGCATTACCGGCGGGTGCCGCGTCCCCCTTCGACGCAGGCTCGCCCCCAGCAGGCTTTTGCGACGCGGCGGGCATACGCCCTTCCTTCGCCGTCATCGAATTTCCAGCCGGATCAGCCGTCGTCGAATTCCCGGTCGGCCCAGCCGTCTGGGCGACCTTTTCGACCGATGCCGGCGTGAACGCACCCAGCCCATAGGCCACGGCAAATGCAGCCACCAACGCGCCACCCCCGAAAAGAAGCGCGTTTCTGATGCCGTACGCCATATTTATATCCCTTAGCCGCCTGCCTTTGGTTTATCGCTTTTCCATTGTCCCTACAAGAAAAAGGCCGCGGCGATCTTGACGCGGCAACGGTCATCAACACCATTCGGCGTCATGAAAAAGATTCGCTCCATCTGCGTCTATTGCGGCTCCTCGTCCGGCCGGGATTCTCTCTATGTCGAGGCGGCGCAAACGCTCGGCAAGGCCATGGCCGAAGCCGGGCTGCGGCTCGTCTATGGCGGCGGCGGCAAGGGCATCATGGGCGCGGTCGCATCGAGCGTCAGCGCGGCCGGCGGAACCGTCGCCGGCATCATCCCGCGCTTCCTCATCACCAAGGAAGCGACGGAGGCGGCACTCGCGCGTCTCGACGAACTGGTCGTGACCGAGGACATGCACACCCGCAAGCACCGCATGTTCGAGGAATCCGACGCTTTCGTCGCGCTTCCCGGCGGCATCGGCACGCTGGAAGAGATTGTCGAGATGATGACCTGGGCGCAACTCGGCCGCCACGACAAGCCGATCGTCCTGGCGAATGTCGGCGGCTTCTGGTCGCCCCTGATGAAGCTGCTCGACCATATGAAGGGGGAAGGCTTCCTCCATACGG
>JAKDNM010000071.1 GCA_030456445.1 Hyphomicrobiales bacterium | reverse complement strand
TCTCGGCTTCGCCGATCCACCTCTCCCCCGTTCGACAGGGGAGAGGAAACGCTAGCCGCAGCGCTGGGCTCACCTTCCTCTACCCCACGAAAGTGGGGGAGAGGTGGCGCGCGAAGCGCGGCGGAGTGGGGGTGATCAGGCCGCAGGCTCCCTCTCAAGCAAACCGCCACACCGTCGTCCGCTTGATCTCCGAATCCTCCAGCGCCCGGCTTACCGGCACTTCATAGACAGCCAGCGCATCGAGCCGGTCCTTCGGCAGGTAGGACCGGCCGGGATCGCCGACCAGCACCTCCGCTCCGCGCAGGCGAAGAGCGGAGAACCACGGCGCCAGCCGCGCCGCCAATTCACGGTCGTAGAAGACGTCCCCGGCAAGGACCATGTCCCAGCCATCGTCTGTCCCGATGGGGTCTTCACCGGTAAAGGCGAAATCCACGCTGTTTTCGGCACCGTTCAGCGCGCAGGCCGCGCGCGCGAACGGATCGATGTCGGCGGCGATCACCTCATCTGCGCCCGCAATGCAAGCTGCGATCGCGACAAGGCCGGAGCCGGAAGCGAAATCGAGAACGCGCTTGCCCGCGAGCAGTGCCGGATGATCGAGGATATGACGGGCAAGCCCCTGCCCGCCGGCCCACGCGAAAGCCCAGAAGGGCGGCGGCAGGCCGATTTCGGCAAGCTCCTCCTCGGTCTTCTTCCAGAGGTCATGCGCCTCGTCGGCGAGGTGGAGGCGGATTTCCGGCACATGCGGCGGGCTGACGAGCGAGGTGTTGGCGCGGATGAAGGCTTCGGCGCTGTCGGAGTTGAGCACCACAGATCGTTACGGAGCCGGTTCGACTCCGCCCATGCGGCAGACTTCTTTCCATTCGGCGGCCGAGACCGGCTGCACGGAAAGGCGTGAATTGTTGACCAGCACCATGTCGGCGAGTTTGGGATTGGCCTTGACGTCGTTCAGCGTGACCGGGTTCGGCACATCCTTGACGGCGCGAATATCGACGCATTCCCAGCGCGGGTCGTCGGTCGTCGTATCATGATGGACGAGGGCTGAGACTTCCACGATGCCGACGACGTCAAGCCCCTGATTGGAATGGTAGAAGAAGCCGAGGTCGCCGACCTCCATGGCCCGCATATTGTTGCGCGCCTGATAGTTGCGCACGCCGTCCCATTGCTGGCCGGCGCTGCCCTTGGCCTTCTGCTGCTGCCAGGACCAGGAATCGGGTTCGGATTTGAAAAGCCAGTATTTCATCGCTTGGCTCTCAGCCTGCCGCCGGGTTGTTGACGACCCAATTCCACGCCCTGATCTCGATACGCGCGAAGAGCCCCGCCTTCGCATAGGGGTCGGAAGCGGCAATCGCCTCGGCCGCCGCGCGGTCTTCCGCCTCTATGACTGCGAGCGTGCCGCTCGGCTTGCCATCGGCATCCACGAAGGGACCGGCGAATTTCAGGGCGCCCTTCGAATTGAGGTCCTTCAGATAGGCGAGGTGATCCGGGCGCGTCTCGGTGCGGACGGCGAGATGATCGGGCTTGTCGTTGCAGATCAAGGCAAAAAGCATCGGCGTCTCCTGTCGAAAGGGGATTGAAACCTCAAGGCCCGGCGCGTCAAGCGTCTTCGCTCTTGAGCGGCCGCGAAAGCAGCGACGATACGGCTTCCGGCACCGTAATCCGGCCGGCGAGGATGGCGGCGACCGCCTCCACGATCGGTGCGTCGATGCCGCGCTTCCGCGCCAGTTCGGCGGCGATTTTCGCGGTGGCGACGCCCTCGGCGAGCGGCAGGCCTTCGACGCTTTCGCCGCGCCCGAGCGCCAGTCCATAGGCGAAATTGCGCGAGCGCGACGAGCCGCAGGAAAGGATCAGGTCACCCAGGCCGGAAAGGCCCATCAGCGTCTCCGGCTTCGCACCGAAGGCGGCGCCGATGCGGCGCAGTTCCACAAAGCCGCGCGTCACCAGCGCGGCCTGCGCGCTGGCGCCGAGTTCCGCGCCCGAAGCCGCCCCGGCGGCGATGGCCATGACGTTCTTCAGCGCGCCGCCGATCTCTACGCCGGTGAGGTCGGCGCTCGAATAGCATCGCAGATGCGGCGCCGAGAGAAGCGCGGCGAGACGGACCGCGAGTTCTTCGTCGCGGGCCGCCACGGTGACGGCCGTCGGCAGGCCGCGCGACACGTCGGCGGCGAAACCCGGCCCGGAAAGGGCGGCGACCGGATTGCCCGGCAGCAATTCGCCCACGATCTCGGAAAGAAGCCGCCCGCTCGATGCTTCGATGCCCTTGGCGCAGATCACAACCGGAACGCTCTGCGGCATGTGCCGCACAGCCTCGCCGCAAGCCGTGCGCAGGGCTTGCGCCGGCGTGACCAGCAGCACGCATTCCGTGCCCGAGAGCGCCGAGGCAAGATCGGTGGTCGCCTTCAAGGCATCGTCAAGCCGGACGCCCGGCAGGTAGCGTGGGTTCTCGTGCCGGCGGTTGACGGCATCGACGGCATGCGCGTCGCGTGCCCAAAGGACAGACTCGTGCCCGGCATTGAGCATGGCAAGCGCCAGCGCGGTGCCCCAGGCGCCACCGCCCAGAACAGCGATCTTCACCCGGCTCATGCCTTGGCTCCCCTGCGGCCCGAACCCAGCGCCGGGGTCGCATCCTCGTCGAGCGGCCAGCGCGAGCGCGGCGTCATGTCGAAGGCGTTTTCCTCTGCCTTGCCGGCGCGGAGCCGCTCCAGCCCCGCCCAGGCGATCATCACGGCATTGTCGGTGCAGAGCGCCAGCGGCGGCGCGACGAAGCGAAAATCCCTTTGCCGGCAAAGTTCCCTCAGCATCGAACGAATCTCGCTATTCGCGGCAACCCCGCCGGCAACGACGAGCGCGGGTTCGGCGATGCCCGGAAACGCCCGATGAAACCGCGCCAGGCTGCGGCCAACCCGGTCGGCCAGCGTTTCGGAGACGGCGCGCTGGAAGGAAGCGCAGATATCGTCGACATCGGCGTCGGTCAACGGCTCCAGCGCCTTGGCCGCCTGGCGCACCGCGGTCTTCAGGCCGGAAAAGGAGAAATCCGGCCTCGCCTCGCCCTTGAGCGGGCGCGGCAGGTCGAAGCGCGCAGCATCGCCCCGCACAGCTGCCTTCTCCACGCTCGGGCCGCCGGGATAGGGCAGGCCGAGAAGCTTCGCCGTCTTGTCGAAGGCTTCGCCCAGCGCATCGTCGATGGTGGTCGCCCAGCGCTCGTAGCTTCCGACACCGCGGACCAGCACGATCTGCGTGTGCCCGCCGGAAACGAGCAGCAGGAGATAGGGAAAGTCGAGGCCATCGGTCAGGCGGGCGGTCAGCGCATGGCCTTCAAGATGGTTGACGGCGATCAGCCTCCGGCCGCTGGCGGCGGCCAGCGCCTTTGCCGTCATCACGCCGACGATCAGCCCGCCGATCAGGCCGGGGCCGGACGTCACCGAGATGGCGTCGATGCGGGCAAGGCCGAGTTTCGCGTCGGCAAGCGCGGCCGCGATCACCCCGTCCAGCGCCTCGACATGGGCGCGCGCGGCGATCTCCGGCACGACCCCGCCGAAGGCTTCGTGCTCGGCGATCTGGCTGAGCACGACCGAGGAGAGGATTTCGCTGCGGCCGCCTTCCAGCGCGACTATCGCCGCGGCGGTCTCGTCGCAGCTCGTCTCGATGCCCAATACCCGCGTCACCGTATCCCGGCCTCTCTCATTGCCCGGCCCGCCATTCCCCGTTAGTAAACGGGCACGAACTATCATGCCCGTTACCCGGTGGGAACCATGCCGATGGAAGTGCTGAGGATCGGAACACGCGCCAGCGCGCTGGCGCTGGCGCAGGCCAACGAGACGCGCGCACGGCTGATGGCGGCGCACGGCCTGCCGGAAGAGGCCTTCGCCATCATGCCGATCTCCACGAGCGGCGACCGCATCCAGGACCGGCCGCTTTCCGAAGCCGGCGGCAAGGGGCTCTTCACCAAGGAACTCGAGGACGCCCTGCTCGGCGGGCGCATCGATATCGCGGTGCATTCCTCCAAGGACATGCCGACCTTCCTGCCCGGTGGGCTGGCGCTCATCGCCTTCCTCGAGCGCGCCGACCCGCGCGACGCCTTCATCGGTCGGAGCACGCCGACGCTGGAGGGGCTGCCCGAAGGCGCGGTGGTGGGTTCCTCCTCGCTTAGAAGGCAGGCATTGATCCGGCGGCTGCGGCCGGACATCGAAGTGGTCAATTTTCGCGGCAACGTGCCGACGCGGCTGGCGAAACTCGATGACGGCGCGGTGGACGCCACCTTGCTGGCGGCCGCAGGCCTGTCGCGATCCGGGCTTGCCGGACGCATCACCGAGATGCTCGACCCGGAAAAATTCCCGCCGGCGCCGGGGCAGGGCGCGATCTGCATCGAGGCGAGGAGCGACAACCGGCGCGTCGCCGAAATGATCGCGCCGATCCATGATCGCCCGACCGGAGAGGCGCTTGCCTGCGAGCGCGGCTTCCTTGCCGTGCTCGACGGCTCCTGCCGCACGCCGATTGCAGGGCTTGCACGGATCGACGGCGACCGGGTCGACTTCCACGGCATGGTGCTGACGCCGGACGGGCGCGAGTGCCACGAGATTTCATGCGCCGGCAGCACGGCGGATGCCGGGACGATCGGGCGCGAGGCAGGCGCCGCGATCCGCGACAGGGCCGGCCCGCGCTTCTTCGAAAGCTGGGTCTAGCGGCCAATGAGCGGCAGGGTGCTGATAACGCGCCCCGAACCGGGCGCCGCGCGGACGGCGAAACGGCTGGAAGCGCTGGGTTTCGACCCTGCCCGCCTCCCGCTGACGGAAATCCGCCCGACTTGTACCCAATTGCCGGGGGAGGGCGATTTCGACGCCGTGGCTATCCCGAGCGCCAATGCGATCCGCCATGCGCAGCCCTCCTTGTTGCGAGCGGTCGCCGGCCTGCCGGTCTTCGCCGGCGGCCGGCGCACCGCCGAGGCCGCGGCCGAAGCGGGCCTCGACGACCCCACAATAGGGCCTGGCGACGGGCAGGGACTGGCCACGCTGATGGCGAGCCGTCTCGCACGCGACGCGCGGGTCGTGTATCTGTGCGGGCGCGTGCGTACGCGCGGCTTCGAGGAGACGCTTCGCGCGGCCGGCATCGAAGCGACGCCGGTCGAGACCTACGATACGACCGTGCTCGACCATACCGACGAGAAATTGGCCGGAACGCTCGGGAGCGAGGCATTCGATGCCGTCCTGCTCTATTCGCGTGTGGCGGCGCAAGCCCTTGCGAAACTGACCGATCGGTCGGTCATATCGCCTTTGCTTGGCCGGGCAGCCTTCATCTGCATGTCAAGACGGGTTGCAGAGCCGCTCTATCCGTTCGACGGCGCCTGTATTCGCATTGCCGCCGCCCCCGATGAAGAGGCCATGCTGGCGCGGCTTGCCGCATAGTTTAACCCGGCGCTCACGGCCCTGCCCTTTTTCACCGGCCGATTTGTGCTAGAGCAATTCCAGGAAAAGTGGGAACCGGTTTTCCGTCCGGAATTGCGTGAAAACAAACGATAGAGCGTTTCTGCGATTCGGAGAAAAGCGGAAACACTCTAGATCAATCGAGCGGCGGGTGCCCGCGCCACGATATTCATCGCCAGGACCCAGGACCTGATCAAAGGAGCGGAGCAAGCGGATGGTGAAAACGCCGAGAGCCCGGCATTCCAGCAGGAAGAAAGAGCCGGTGACGATCGAGCTTGGCCCCGATCAGGTATCGCGGCTTGCCGATTCGGCCGGCACGCCCGAGGAGGCCATGGCCGCATATGGCGCATCGGACAATGATGCCGCGACGACGACAAGCGCCAGTTCGCCGGATCCGGATGAAGCCGTGAAGACCAAGGAGACCGAGGAGAATAGCGACCCCGATGCCTCCCCCGGCCGGACCGATCCTTCCGCCTCCGCGTCCTATTATGGAGCCGATGGCGCAAATTCTCCGGCCGCTGAAGCCGAAGCGGCGCCCGTGCCGCCACCGGCATCGTCGGGCGGATTCGGCCGGCCGCTTGCCGCCGGTATAGCGGGCGGCGTCATCGCGCTTCTTCTTGCCGGCGGACTGCAATGGGCGGGCCTCATCCCCGCTCCTGGCGATCGCGATGAGAGGGCGGCGTTCCAGTTGCTGCGCGAGGATGTCGACGCGCTGGAGCAGAAGGTAGCCGCCTTCGATGCAGGCACCGTCGATGCGGCGACGATCGGCCAGGCACTCGCTCCGGTGGACAAGCGCATCGGCGGGCTGGCGAACGATCTCGACAAGATGAAACAGGACGTGGCGGCCGCCAGGTCTGCGGCGGTTTCCGGCGGATCGGCGGATAGTGCCGCGCTGAATGATATGCGGGACCGGCTGGCGAAACTGGAAGAAAGCGTCGCGGCAAAGAGCAAGGCCGCGCCTGCCGTGGATGCGCTCGGGAAAAAAGTCACGGCGCTCGGCCAGACAGCCGTCGCCAATTCCGATGCGCTCAAGAAGCTTGAACAAAGCGTCACCGCGCTCAGCGGCAAGGTCGACAAACAGGCTAGCGAACCGCATGCAACGGCCGCCATCGCCGCCTCGGCGCTGAAATCGGCAATCGACCGGGGCGGCTCGTTTGCCGCCGAACTCGACATGTTCGCGGCGATAGCGCCCGATACGCCCGAACTTGGCGAGTTGCAGGCGCTGGCGGCCAAGGGCGTGCCGACGCGTGCCAGGCTTGCTTCCGAAGTCGGGACGGTCGCCGACGACATGCTCGACGCCACCCGACAGGTCGCCTCTCCCGACGGCGGTGTCGTGGACCGGCTCATCTCCAGTGCGCGGTCGCTGGTCACGGTGCGTCCCGTAGGCAAGGTGGAAGGCGACGGCGTGGCGGCCCGCATCACGCGTTTCCGCAACGCGGTGACCGGCGGCGATCTCGCCGGAGCGGCCGAGGAATACGGAGCGCTGCCGGACAAGACGAAGGCGGCGGGCGCCGACTTCATGGCCGGGTTGCAGGCACGGCTGAAGGTCGATGCGCTGGCGCAAAAGGCGCTCGCTTCCGCGCTGAAGACGGGGTGAACGGCTGATGGTCCGGATCTTTCTCTTCCTTCTCGCCGTCCTCGCGCTCGGCATCGGTTTTTCCTGGCTGGCCGACCGGCCGGGCGATCTCGTCGTCACCTTCGGCGGATACCAGTACGAGGTGACACTGATGGTCGCCGCAGTCGTCGTGGTGGCCATCGTCGCGGCGGTGATGATCCTCTGGTGGCTCCTGAAGAGCATCTGGAACAGCCCCTATGCGGTGGCGCGGCATTTCCGGGCGCGGCGGCGTGACCGGGGCTACCAGTCGCTCTCGACCGGCATCATCGCGGCCGGCGCGGGCGACCTTTCGCGCGCCCGCCAGATGAACAGGCAGGCGGCGAAGCTGATCAGCGCCGACCTGGAGCCGTTGATCCATCTGCTCGAGGCGCAGACGCTGCTGCTCGAAGGCGATCACACGGCGGCGGGCAAGAAATTCGAAGCCATGCTCGACGATCCCGAATTGCGCCCGCTGGCGCTGCACGGCCTCTACCGCGAGGCCGAACGGCTTGGCGACCGCGTCGCCCAGCGTCACTACGCCGCCGAAGCTGTGTCTCTCGCCCCGCAGCTCATCTGGGCTGCCGAGGCGATGCTCGAGGAGAAAGCGGAAGAAAACGACTGGGACGGCGCGCTGAAGCTGCTCGACACGCAGCGCGCAGTCGGTCAGGTAGAGAAGAAGACCGCCCATCGCCGGCGCGCGGTGCTCTTGACGGCGAAGGCGATGTCGGCGCTCGACGCCGATCCGTCCGCCGCCAGGAACGCGGCACTGGAGGCGCACCGGCTGGAGCCGGATTTTGTGCCGGCGGCAGTGACGGCGGCAAAGGCGCTTTTCCGGCAGGACGACCTGAAGCGCGGCTCAAAGATCCTGGAAGCCGCATGGAAGAAGACGGCCCACCCCCGGATCGCCGAGGCCTATGTACATGCGCGGCCGGGGGACTCGACCCGCGACCGGCTGGCGCGGGCGAAGAAACTTGCATCGCTCCGGCAAAACAATCCCGAATCCTCGGCTGCCGTGGCGCGCGCGGCACTCGATGCCGGCGAGTTCAGGCTGGCGCGCGAGGAGGCGGACGCGGCTATAAGGCAGCAGCCGCGCGAGGGCGCCTATCTTCTGCGTGCCGACATCGAGGAGGCGGAGACCGGCGATCAGGGCCGCGTGCGCGCCTGGCTGGCGCGTGCCGTGCGGGCGCCGCGCGACCCGGCGTGGGAAGCGGATGGCGTCGTCTCCGAAGAATGGGCACCGGTCTCGCCGATCACCGGCAGGCTCGATGCCTTCGAATGGCGCGAGCCGCCCGAGCGGCTGGGCCAGGTCATCGAGCCGGACCTTCTGGAGCCGCCGGTGCTTGTGAAGCTGGACGAGCCGGCACAGGCGGCGCCAATTATCGAGGCGAAGAACGCGGAAGTCGAAACAGCGGCGAAAGACGGAGAGATGGAGCCGGAAGGCGCCGCGAAAAACGCTCCGGCCGGCGTGGTTCGGTCTGTATCCAACCCGGGAGATGGCAAGGAGGATGCCGCGGCGTCTCCCGCTGACTCCGAAGCCGCCCCTGCCGGCCCCCGGTCTCGACGCTCTGCAACCGATGGCCAGCGGGAACGGGAGGTGCGGATTCCGCCGCCGCCGGACGACCCGGGCGTGAAAGAGGCGGAGGAAGAAGACGAGACCGCGCCCGGCCGCTTCCGCCTGTTCTGACCGTCCGTCGGGCGGCAAGGTTTCATTCGGCCGAAAACCGCATTAGATGTTTCCCGACCCGCCATGCTTCATGGAAACAGCTTCGCCATCGCGATCGATAAACCTACAGGCCTCCTCCTGCATGTTCGACCGACTTCTCGAATTTCTTGGTGACCTCCCCGGCAACAAGGCGGGCCGCAAGACGCTCGCGGCCGACGACCCGAAGGTCGCGGCGGCGGCGCTGATGTTTCACGTCATGGATGCCGATGGCGATCGGCGCGAGGCGGAAAGCGAGCGGCTGAAGACGCTTCTGGCGGAGACCTACGCCTTGTCCGGCCGCGAACTCGACGAAATCATGCGCGCCGGCGAGGAAGCCGACCAGGAAGCGATCGATCTTTACGCCTTCACCAGCGTCCTGAAGCGCAGCCTCACCCGCGAGGGCTGCGTGGAGTTTGTGAAGATCATGTGGGAGATCGTTTATGCGGACGGCGAACTGCATGAGTTGGAGGACAATATCGTCTGGCGTGTGGCCGAACTGATCGGCGTCGACAGCCGCGAGCGGATCGCGCTGCGTCACCTCGTCCACGACCGTCATCCGCAGACGCGCGGCGCGGCCGACGACGACTGACCCTTCACTTTGAAAACCCTTCAGGCGCGGCCGCCGATACCGCGCCGATACCGCCGACGACCACGGCTGGAACCGTGCCGATCAGCGCCGCTATCGACAGAGAGGTGATGGTCGAGAGGCCGAAAAGCATGGTGAACAGGCCGAACAGCCCGACGGCGACCGAAACGACCTGCGTGGCGACGGTAGTGAGCAGCCGGACCGTCCAGAAGCAGACATAGGAGCGGTGGCGGAACGCCGCTTGACGTTTGTCGCGTGACCGGGGAGAAGGCGGTCCATGAAACCTCGAAATGCTTCCGGTGCTGCCTACAGCAATGAATTGGAAAGCACGGCAGGCGTTTGTGTCTGGCGCGAGCTTCTCTTGTGCCAG
The DNA here is from genome assembly GCA_030456445.1 of Hyphomicrobiales bacterium. GTDB lineage: Bacteria > Pseudomonadota > Alphaproteobacteria > Rhizobiales > Rhizobiaceae > Mesorhizobium_L. The sequence continues at coordinate 10,049 of JAKDNM010000071.1, read as the reverse complement.
CGGGCGCGGCGTCCCTGATAAAAGGCCGGTGGCGCGGGCCGCGATATTTTCCTTGCGGATGGTGTCATAACTGCCACTTGCCTGCGAGCCGGCACGATGCTTTTGTGCGTCAAGCTCCTTCCGGAGGGACAAAAATGAGCGACGACGATCCGAATTATGAGTGGCCGAGCATCCCGAGCAATCCGCTCGGCGCAAATATGGGAGGCGATCTCGACCGGTCGGCGATTGCGATCGCAATTGTCTTCGGCGCCGTCATCATCTGCGGTCTCATGGCGGCGAGCCTGGTCTACAGGCAGCGCGACGGATTCTTATTCGCGCTCGGCGCGGCGACCGCGGCATGGTTTGCGGGCCATGCGATGCTGTTCGACATGCCGAAGGTCTATGGCGTACTGATCGTCATAGCGGCCCTGATGGCGGGCGCATCCACCTTCGCGCTGGTGAACTGACCGGCGGGCCTCGTTCAGGCTTCGGCCAGTTTCAGCGTCCTGTCGAAAACGCCGAGCACGCGGGCGAGTTCATGCCCGCGCTTCACGATGATTCCGCCCGCCGCGATCACCGCGAACGCACCCTGGCGGCGCGCAAGCTTCGGCATTTTGGCGATCTGGAAGAGCGGCACCTCGCTGGTGCGCCGGAATACAGAGAACACGGCACGGTCGGAAAGATGGTCGATGGCGTAGTCGCGCCATTCACCGGCGGCGACCATGCGGCCATAGATGCGCAGGATCTGGTCGAGTTCCCGCCGATCGAAGGTGACCGGCATTTCGAGGCGCCGCCGCCGGGCCTCCGGGAACAGGATCAATATTGCGGAATCTTCCCCATCCTCCTTGGCGTCTCCTCTGTTAATCATGTAGAATGCTCCGTTCAGCACGTTCGTTCACGTTCGCGCGTTCATCCGGGAAAATCAACCCCGGCGGGCGCCTCACGCCTACGGTCACAAAGCGGAACAGCGTGTCGGAATTGGTGATGCGCCGCCACATTCCCGCCGCATATAATCCAAGCTGACGCCCCAATATCTGGCCACCATCCGCTTGTTGCCTGAGACGGTTCGGTCCGGCATTGGCTCCGTAAACCCCAAGCCCCCCGCCCACGGGGCCTTGGCCGGATCGAACCAGTCAGGTTTTTCAAGACTTGGCCTCAAGGCGACGACCAAACAAATATGCCGGTGTCAGCAAGCTGACGCCGGTTTTTTCGTGTCTGTGGCCCGCCCGATCAACTCATCGGATGCGTCCGATTCTCCGCGGCCAGCGACATTTCACCATCCCGAAATGAAACACCCCGGGGCGTTTCCGCCCCGGGGTGTTCGCCACACGCTTGCCGTGCGATTATTCGGTCTTGATCAGGCCGAGATCCTTGACGCCGCCATCGGCGAGCACCGTCTCGTGATAAACACCGACCACATCGCCGTTCTTGTCGAAGGTGAGCAACCCGGTCGCACCCTCATATTTCACGGCCTTGCCCGCATCGATGATTTCCTTTGCCTTCTTCCACTCGCCTGGAAAGACGGTCTCGCCCTCTCCCGTCGTCACCTCGCGGATGGCCTTGGCGATCTTGGCGCGGTCGGCGCTGCCGGCCTTCTCGATCGCCATGGCGATGATGAAGGAGGCATCGTAGGAGTTGGCGACGAAGGTGCCGTCCGCATTGAGCCCGGCCTTCTTCATCATGCCTTGATAGGCCTGCCGTCCCTCGCCTGTCGGTGTCGAGGGCTTGGTGAAGGTGATCTTGCCTTCGATGCCCGGCACGTCCTTGATCAGCGAGGCGGCGACCATGCCGTCGCCGCCGAAGAAGGTGCTGAAATCGCCGCCTTCTAGCGCCTGACGCAGGATCGTCTGGCCGGAACCGTTGGCATAGGCAAGCACGACCAGCGCATCGGCGCCTGTCGCCGACAGATTGCCGATCTCGGTACGGTAATCAGCCTTGCCTTCCTCATGCGCCTGGCTGGCGGCTACCGTGCCGCCAAGTTCCTTGAACGCCTGGTCGAAGGCATCGGCGAAACCCTTGCCGTAGTCGTTGTTGACGTAGGTGACGGCCACATTCTTGATGCCCTTGGAAATGATGAGATGGGCAAGCACCTGGCCCTGAGCGGCATCCGAAGTGACCGTGCGGTAGACGAGGTCATTGTCCTTCAGCGCCGTTACGGCCGGCGAAGTGGAAGCCGGCGAGATCATCACGACACCGCCGGGAATGGCCGCGTTATTGGCGATCGCGATGGTCGCGCCCGAGCACTGGCCGCCATTGATGGCGACGACCTTGTCGACATTGACGGCGCGGTCGCCGGCGTCGGCCGCCTTGGTGGCGTCCGAACAGGTGGCGTCGAGCACGACCGCATCGGCCTTGGTGCCGTCCTTCCAGAAGCCGCCCTGCTCGTTGACCTGCTGGAACACGTACTTCCCGCCTGCGATGATCGGCGGTGCAAGGCTCTCGATCGGCCCGGTGATGCCGCCGATTATGGCGACCTTTACGTCCGCGGCAAGGGCGACCTGTGAAAAGGCCACAATGGCGACGCCCGCAATCAACGCGGTCTTTATGCGAGGCAACATGATTGACTTTCTCCCTCATTACGCGCCGGATTTTCCCGGCATGCTTGCAGTTTGTATTTCCTCCCAGGCATTGAAAAGCCGAAAGTTGCGCAGATCATAGCCGAACGGCCGCAACTTGAAAGCTGATTTCGTGACGGCATCACGATAATACCTTGGGCTGATCCGTGCATGCGGAAGCATATCCCGCAGGTTGTGGCCATCGCACGCGACGCCGGTGCCGGCCCCCGTCATTCCGGCAGGACGGCCGTCGCCTCGATCTCCACCTTCGCCGCGTCTTCCATGAGGGCCATCACCTGGACCACGCTCATAGCCGGGAAATGCCGGCCCATGACAGCGCGGTAGGCTCCGCCCAGTTCGTCGAGTCGGGCGTGATATTCCGCCTTGTCGGTGATGAACCAAGTCATGCGGACGATGTGCTCCGGTTGGCCGCCGGCCTCGCGTAGGATATCCACGATGTTTGCGAGCGCCTGCCGCACCTGACCGATGAAATCCTCCGTCTCGAAAATCTGAGCGCCGGTCCAGCCGATTTGGCCGCCGAGAAAGACGGTACGGCCCATTGCCACCACGCCGTTGGCATAGCCCTTGGCGGGCTTCCAACTGGCCGGCTGAAGTGTCCGACGAGTGGGGTCGATCGCGCTCATGACGGTTCTCCTGCTTTCAGACGCCGAGATAGCGGTCCTGGATGTCTTCGCCGAGATCGGCGGGACGGCCCTGCCAGACGGTCCGGCCCTTTTCAAGAATGATGCATCTGTCGGCCACCGGCATCAGTTCCTTCAGCGTCTTGTCGACGACAAGGATCGACTGGCCCAGTTCCTTGAGCCGGCGCAAGGCGGCCCAGATCTCCCGGCGGACCAGGGGCGCAAGACCTTCCGTCGCTTCATCCAGTATGAGGAGCCTGGGATTGGTGGTCAGCGCGCGGCCGATGGCGAGCATCTGCTGTTCGCCGCCCGAAAGCGTGCCGGCATATTGGCGGCGCCGTTCGGCCAGTTGCGGAAAGAGATCGTGCACAGCCTCCAGCGTCCAGCGGCCGGGGCGAGCCGCGGCGCGCATGTTTTCCTCCACCGTCAGATTGGCGAAGCAGCGGCGCCCTTCCGGCACGAGGCCGACGCCGCATCTGGCGATGCGATGCGGGCTGAGCCGCGTAATTTCACGGCCGGCGAACCGGATCGTGCCAGCCCGCGGCGGGGTCAGATTGCAGACCGAGCGGATCGTCGTGGTCTTGCCCATGCCGTTACGCCCCATCAGTGCCACGACCTCGCCCTCGCCAACGGCAAGCTCGACCCCGAACAACGCCTGGCTGGCGCCGTAACAGGTTTCCAGAGCGGAGACTTCGAGCAGCGTCATGCGGCCGGCTCCCCCAGATAGGCCTCGCGCACGACAGGATCGTTCCTGATCTCGTCGACAGTGCCGCTGGCCACGACCCGCCCGTAAACCAGTACCGAGACACGGTCGGCGAGCGCGAAGACCGCGTCCATGTCGTGCTCGACCAGCAGGATCGGCGCCTCCTCGCGCAGGCGATGGAGGAAACCCGTCAACGCGCGCGATCCGTCCGGCCCCATGCCCGCCATCGGCTCGTCCAGCAGGAAAACCTTCGGCCCAAGCGCAAGCGCGACCGCGATCTCCAACTGGCGGCGCTCCCCATGCGACAGTTCGGAAGCCGGCACATCGGCCCGCTTCGAGAGCCCGACGCGGTCGAGCGCTTCTCGCGCCGGATCTACCAGCGTGCGATCGTTCATGACATTGCGGATGAAGCGGTAGCTCGTACGGCTCCGCCCCTGGACGGCCAGCATGACGTTGCGCAACGCCGAGAATTCATCGACCAGCGAGGATACCTGGAAGGTACGCGCGACGCCGAGGCGCGAGCGCCCCGACGCATCGAGATGCGTCACGTCCCTGCCGTAAAGCCTGATCTCGCCACGGTCGGGCCTGAGCGTTCCGGCGATCTGGCCGATGAGGGTCGATTTGCCGGCGCCGTTGGGGCCGATCAGCGCATGGATCTCGCCGGCGTTGAGTTGGAGATCGACACCGTCTGTCGCCTTCAGCGCTCCGAAGGATTTGACAAGGCCGGCAACGCCAAGCGCGGGCTCAGCCATGGCGCGCCCTCCCGGCCAAAAGGCCGACCACGCCACCGCGCGCGAACAGCACGACCAGCAGCAGGATCAGCCCGAGAAAGAATTGCCAGCGTTCGGTCATGCCGCCCAGCAGGAATTCGAAAAGCACGTAGAGCGCAGCACCCGCGAGCGGGCCGGCGAGCCGGCCGGTGCCACCCAGGACGACCAGGACGATCAATTCGCCCGACATCTGCCAGGACAGCATCGAAGGGCTGACGAAGCGGTTAAGGTCGACATAGAGCGCGCCGGCCACGCCGGTCATCATGGCCGACAGGACGAAGGCGACCAGACGGATGCGGAAGGGCGCCATGCCGAGGGCTGCGACGCGAACCGGATTCTGCCGAGCCGCCTGAAGTGCCGCGCCGAAGCGGGAATCCCGCACCAGCCCGAAGAAGAAAAGCCCCGCGGCAAGCAGCGCGAAGCATATGAGGAAGAAGGGCAGGGGCTTGAGCGTATTCACGCCGGGGAAATTGTCGCGCACGAATATCGACAGCCCGTCCTCGCCGCCATAGGCCGGCCAGGAGATGGCGAAATAGTAGATCATCTGCGCGAAGGCGAGCGTGATCATGATGAAATAGACGCCGGAGGTCCTGAGGCTCAGCGCGCCGATCGCTACCGCCACCAGACCGCTGGCGACGAGCGCCGCAAGCCAGATGACGGGCATCGTCTGCGTGCCGGGCAGGCCGAGGATCATCGGCTCGCCATTATAGGCGTGAATCGCCAGGATGCCGCAGGCATAGCCGCCGATACCGAAGAAGGCGGCATGGCCGAAGGAGACGAGCCCGCCAAGGCCGAGCGCCAGGTTGAGGCCGGTTGCCGCCAGCGCCAGTATGGCGATGCGCGTGGCAAGCGTGACATAAAACGTCTCGCCGCTCGCCTGCGCGATGAGCGCGCCGGCCAGTAGCGCGAGAATGAGCGTCAGGCTGACGACCGCCTCGCGGGATACGGGCATCGACGCGCCCATCGACTGGGCCGCCTCACGCATTTGCCGAGAACAGGCCCTGCGGCCTGACCACCAGAACGAGCGCCATGAAGACGTAGATGAGCATCGAGGCGATTGACCCGCCGATGGAAGCGGCCTGCGAGGCCGGCAGGAAGAGATGCAGCGCCGCCGGCAGCAGGAAGCGGCCAAGCGTGTCGATGACGCCGACCAGCACGGCGCCGATAAGCGCGCCCTTGATCGAGCCGATGCCCCCGATCACGACGACGACGAATGCAAGGATCAGCACCGGCTCCCCCATGCCGACCTGGACCGATTGCAGCGCGCCGACCATGGCGCCGGCAAGGCCGGCAAGTGCGGCCCCGAGCGCGAAGACCAGCGTATAGAGCGTCGTGATATCGACACCCAGCGCGGCGATCATCTCGCGGTCGGACTCGCCCGCGCGGATGCGCATGCCGAGCCTTGTATGCGCGATAAGGAAATAAAGCCCCGCTGCCACCGCCATGCCGACGATGATGATGAAGAGACGGTAGAGCGAATAGTCGAGGTCGCCCGGCAACGAGACGGCGCCGGAGAGTGCGCCGGGAATGTTGAGATAGAGCGGCGAGGAGCCGAACAGCCAGCGCGTACCTTCGGAGAATATGAGGATCAGCGCGAAGGTGGCGAGCACCTGGTCGAGATGGTCGCGTTTGTAGAGACGCCGGACCACCACGACCTCCACGATTGCGCCAGCGGCGGCGGCCGCCGCAAGACTGGCCACGAGGCCGAGCCAGAACGAGCCCGTCGCCGCCGCGACCGCCGCACAGGCGAAGGCGCCGACCATATAGAGCGACCCGTGGGCGAGATTGATCAGGCCCATGACGCCGAAAATCAGCGTCAGCCCCGCCGCCATCAAAAACAGCATGACGCCGAACTGCACGCCGTTCAGCACCTGCTCTATGAGGAGATCAATCTGCAATTGGGGTTCCGAAGTGGATCTGGGCGTTGACGTAGCCTGTTTTGTGAAGGGGCGGTTGCGTGCGGCAAACCAACCCCCACTCCGTCGCGCTTCGCGCGCCACCTCTCCCCCACTTCCGTGGGGCAGAGGAAGGGAGCCAAGCCTTGCGGCCGGCGCTTCCTCTCCCTCGTCGAACGGAGGAGAGGTGGTCAGCCCCCGGGTCTTGCCTCCGGCAAGCCCGAGGACAGGCTCCACTGATCGGAATGGGGGTCGATCTTCATACGTCCCGCCGCTCACGTAGCGAACGAGCCCCCCTCACATCTTGCACTGTTCCGCGTAGGCGTCGCCGTGGTCGGTGAAGGCCGTGCCGACGATCTTGTTGGTCAGCACGCCGTCTTCCTTGACCACCTCGCGCACATAGATGTCCTGGATGGGGTGGTTGTTGGTGTTGAACTTGAACTTGCCGCGCACCGACTTGAAATCGGCTTCCTTGAGCGCGGCGCGGAAGGCGTCCTTGTCCTTGACGCTGGCCTTTGCGGCGGCCGACAGGATCAAATTCGCCGTATCCCAGGCCTGCGCGGCGTAGACCGAAGGCAGCCTTTTGTATTCGGCCTTGAACGCCTCGACGAATTCCTTGTTGGCCTCGTTGTCGAGGTCATGCGACCAGGAGGCGGAGTTCTTGACGCCCAGCGCTGCGTCTCCGATCGCCCCGAGCACGTCCTGGCTGAACGAGAATGCAGGGCCGAGCAGCGGCAGGCCGACGCCCGACTGCGCGTATTGCTTGGTGAAGGCGATGCCCATGCCGCCGGGCAGGAAGAAGAACACGGCCTCGGCGCCCGAGGCGCGAATCTGGGCGATCTCGGCCGCATAGTCCGTCTGGCCGAGTTTGGTGTAGACCTCGCCGGCGACTTCGCCCTTGTAATAGCGCTTGAAGCCGGTCAGCGAATCCTTCCCGGCCGGATAGTTCGGCGCCAGGATGAAGACCTTCTTGTAGTCCTTGTTTGCGTACTGCCCCATCGCCTCGTGGAAATTGTCGTTCTGGTAGGCGACGTTGAAATAGTTCTTGTTGCAGTTCTTGCCGGCAAGCGCGGACGGTCCCGCATTGGGCGAAAGATAGATCACGTCCTGCGCCACGACATTCGGCACGACCGCCATCGCGAGATTCGACCAGATGATGCCGGTCATCAGGTCGACATGGTCACTCTGCATCATCTTGTCGGCGATCTGCACGGCGAGTTCCGGCTTGCGGGCATCGTCCTCGGTGATCACCTGGATGTCCTTGTTGCCGGATTTTTTCATCGCGAGTTGGAAAGCGTCGCGCACATCGACGCCGAGCCCTGCGCCGCCGCCCGAAAGCGTCGTGATCATGCCGATCTTGATCGGGTCGGCGAAAGCCGTGCCGGCCATGCCGATAGAAAGCGCCATGACGCCCGCAGCCAGTATCTTCCTCATTCCATTCCTCCCTTTGGTTATCCGATCGAGTTCCCGTTAAAGTTCCGTACGCAGATGCCACAGTTCCGGAAAGAGTTCCACATCCAGCATCTTGCGCAAGTAGGAAACGCCCGACGTTCCGCCCGTCCCGCGCTTCAATCCGATGATCCGCTCCACCGTGGTCACATGGTTGAACCGCCAGCGGCGGAAATAATCCTCGAAATCGACCAGCTTCTCGGCCAGTTCGTAAAATCCCCAGTGCCTGTCGGGTTCGGTATAGACGCGCTTCCACGCCTCCTGGACCGCCATGCTCGGCTCGCGCTTTTGGCTCCAGTCGGTGCGCGAGGCTTCCACGCCGATGTCGAAACCGTTGCGCGCCAGCAGCAATAGCGCCTCGTCATAGAGGCTCGGCCGGGCCAGGATCGCTTCCAGTATACGCGCGCGGTCGGGCTGGTCGGCATATTGTTTCAGCATCGCCGGATTACGGTTGCCGGCGAGGAATTCGATGGCGCGATATTGCCAGGACTGGAAGCCGGATGATTGGCCGAGAACGCCGCGAAAACTCGTATATTCGCTGGGCGTCATCGTCCTGAGCACGTCCCAGGCATTGTTCAACTGCTCGAAAATGCGCGCGACGCGCGTCAGCTTCTTGAAGGCGGGACGCAACTCGTCCGCCGCCACCGCCTGCATCGCGCCCCTCAACTCGCTGATGGCGAGCTTCATCCACAATTCCGAAGTCTGATGCTGGACGATGAAGAGAAGCTCGTCGGGCGAGGCGGAAAGCGGCGCCTGCGCGGCCAGCACCTTGTCGAGCTGGAGATAGTCGCTGTAGGACATGGACGGCCTGAGTTCGGCCGCCGCCATTTTCTCCTTCAGATCGTCCGCGCCCATCACGTCACCTTCGCTCGTACGGCATAGGCCGGTTCTTCAAAGAGCCGGCGTTTCATGATTTCTTCCAGACGGGCGACGGCGGCGAGCACGTCGTCGATGTCCAGATAGAGCGGCGTAAAGCCGAAGCGCATGATGTCGGGCGCGCGAAAATCACCGATCACGCCAGCCGCGATCAGCGCCTGCATGGTTTCATAACCGCGCTTGAAGCGGAAGGACACCTGGCTGCCGCGCCGATTGGGATCGCGCGGCGAGGCAAGCTCCAGTCCGGGGCAGCGCGCCTCGACCTCGGCGATGAACCGTTCCGACAGTTCGATCGAACGGGCGCGGATATCGAGCATGTCGACGCCGTCCCATGCATCCATCGCGGCGTCGAGCGAGGCGAGCGCGATGATCGGCGGCGTGCCTACCCGCATGCGCTCGATGCCTGCGCCCGGCCGGTAGTCGCGCTCGAAGGCGAACGGGGCCTCGTGGCCAAGCCAGCCGGAAAGCGCCGGCCGTATCGCGTCTGCCAGACGCGGCGCGACATAGATGAAGGCCGGGGCGCCTGGGCCGCCATTCAGATATTTGTAGGTGCAGCCGACGGCGAAATCGGCATCCGAGCCGGAAACGTCGACGGGAACGGCGCCGGCCGAATGCGCAAGGTCCCAGATCGCGACCGCGCCCGCCTCGTGCGCTTTCTTCGTCAGCGTCTTCATGTCGTGCAGGCGGCCCGTACGGTAGTCGACTTCCGTGATCATCGTGACGGCGACGGTTTCGTCGATAGCATCCGCGACGGCTTCGGGCTCCACGACCTTCAGTTCGTAGTCGCGGCCGAGCGAGGCGAGCAAGCCCTGCGCCATGTAGAGATCGGAGGGGAAATTGCCGCTATCCGACAGCACCACGGGTCGCCCGGGCCTGAGCTCCAGCGCCGAAGCCAACGCCTGGTAAACCTTGATCGACAGCGTGTCGCCCATGACAACCGACTTCGCCGGGGCGCCGATCAGGCGCGCGATGCGATCGCCGATCCTGCTCGGCATGTCCATCCACCCGGCTTTGTTCCAGCCGGTGATCAGCAGTTTGGCCCACTCTTCGGCCATCATATGGGCAACGCGCTGACACGCGGCTTTCGGCAATGGCCCAAGCGAATTGCCGTCGAGATAGACGACGCCTTCGGGAAGGTCGAACAGGGTACGGGTGCGGGTGAAGTCCGTCATCGCTCAGTG
>JAKDNM010000197.1 GCA_030456445.1 Hyphomicrobiales bacterium | reverse complement strand
ATCATTATTCCGCGGCAGGATGACGAGGTCGCGGATAGTCACGTTGCGCGCACGTCAACATGAACAGCGCGGTACCGGCGACCTTCCCTCGAAACTCCTGACCAACATCATTGCTTTTTCCCGACGTTCTTCAGGCCCGGCCGTGGGAGAGGCGTGAACGGCGTGCGAGCGAATCGACGATGACGGCAACAGCGAGCACGGCGCCGGTGATCATGTACCGGAGCGAGGAAGACAGATCGAGCAGCGTCAGGCCGCTGGCGATCGACTGGATGACGATGATGCCGAGCAGCGCGGAATAGGCGCTGCCGCGGCCGCCAAACAGGCTGGTGCCGCCGATGACGGCTGCCGCGATGGCGTTCAGATTGACGTCGCCGGTTCCCGCCTGCTGGCTGGAGGAGGCGAGCCGCGACGCCGCCATGATGCCGCCGGCCGCCGCAAGGGTTGAACAAAGCATGAAGGCGCTGAGATAGATGCGGCGGACGTTGATGCCGGCGCGGCGCGCGGCCTCGCGGTTGCCGCCGACCGCCATCATCGAGCGGCCCCATTTGGTCCGCGTCAGTGCGTAGTTCATCACCACGCAAAGGCCGACGAAGAGACCGAACATCCACGGGATGCCGCGACCCTGGTTGAGGTAATGAACGATGAACTCGAGCACGACGACGACCGCCGCCGCCTGGAACAGCAATCGCCCGAGCGAACTGGCCGAAAGCCCCGCTTCACGCCGGCGCATCGCCGTCCTGTAGCCGGTGGCGAAGATGACGATGCCGGCAAGCCCGGCAAGCGCGTAGGAAACCACGTCCGGCATCACCAGCGTCTGGCCGAAACTGACCAGCGGCGAGCCGTAGGGAAGGTTGATGGAGCCGGTCGAGCCGAGCAGATAGAGTTGCAGCCCGAGCCAGGTCAGAAGGCCGGCAAGGGTGGAGACGAAGCTCGGCATGCCGAAGCGGTTAAATAGGAACGAGTAGAGCGCGCCGATGGCCGCGCCCAGCACCAGCGCCGCGAGGATGGCGACCGCGATCGGCCATCCGTCATTGACCCACATCACGCCGAGGAGCGCTGAGGAAAAGCCGCTCACCGACCCGACGGAAAGGTCGATCTCGCCGACCATCAGGATGCAGACGATGCCAAGCGCGATGACGCCGACCGTCGAGCAGTCGAAGAGCAAATTCACCAGGTTGTTGGGCGCCAGGAAGACCGGATTGAGGGTCTGGAACACCGTGCAGATAATGATGAGGCCGACAATCACCGGCAGCGAGCCGAGATCGCCCGAGCGGACCTTGTCGACGAAAGCGCCGACAGTGCCGCCGACCGTATCGGCATGCTTGACGCGTACGTCGCTGCGGTCGAGCAGAGGGCCGGTCGAACCTGGTTGCGTGTTGTCGGTCATTGCCGTGCCTCCGGCGCCTGTTGCGCCCGGCGCCGGCTGGCGCGGCGGGAGACCGAGTTCTCGTCGGCGCCGGTAATGGCGGTGACGAGTTCCTGGTTGGAGGCGTCCGGGCCGAACTCGCCATTGTTGCGGCCGAGCCTCAGCACCACGATGCGGTCGGCGACCGCGCGCACGTCCTCCATGTTGTGGCTGACCATGATGACGCCGAGACCGCGCGCGCGGACGCGCTCGATCAGGTCGAGCACTTCGGCCGTCTGCGCGACGCCAAGCGCGGCGGTCGGCTCGTCGAGCAGGATCAGCTTCGGCTCGGTGAGAAGCGAGCGGGCGATGGCGACGGTCTGGCGCTGGCCGCCGGAGAGCGAGGCGACCGGCTCGCGCACGCTTGGGATGCGGGCGGAAAGTTCGTTGAGCAGCGTCCATGCCCGGATCTCCATGGAGACCTCGTCGAGCCGGGGCGGATTGAGTTCGCGTCCGAGGAATATATTGGCGACCACGTCGAGGTTTTCGCACAGCGCCAGATCCTGGAAGACGGTGGCGATGCCGAGGCCGAGCGCGGCTGAAGGATCGGAAAGCGCCACCTCTTTCCCGCCGAAGGTGATCGTGCCGGAGGATGGCTGATGCACGCCGGCCAGGACCTTGACCAGCGTGGACTTTCCCGCGCCGTTGTCGCCGACCAGCGCCACGACCTCGCCCGCATGCACGTCGAGATCGACGTCCGTCAACGCGGAGACGGCGCCGAAATTCTTCGAGACGCCGCGCAGACTAAGCACCGGCTGACGATCGCTTCCTGACATAATTCTCCTCCCGGTTTGCCGCCGACCGCCGCATCCGGCGGTCGGCGGTCTGGCTCGATCACTGCGTGATGCCGAGTTCCTTGCAGCCCGCCGCATAGCGGCCGGTGCACAGTTCCGCAGCGGTCTGGATCTTCTTGTCGATGATCTCCGCCTTGAGGTTCTCGCGCGTCACCACCGCCGGCACGAAGAGTTTCGAGGGCGTATCGTAAAGCGTCGTCTCCGCCTTGGGCTCGCCGCCCGACAGGAAGTCGACCGTGGCCTGGGCGGCGGCGGCCGCTACGATCTCGCTCGGCTTGGAGATGGTGTTGTACTGGTCGCCGGCGATGATGAGCTGCAGCGCGGCGATGGTCGCGTCGTTGCCCGTCACCGGCGGCACCGGATTGACACCCGCCGCCTTGAAGGCCGCGATGGCGCCACCGCCCGTGCCGTCATTGGCGGCGACAACGCCGAGGATCTTGTCGCCGAAGCGCGTGATCTGGCCGCTCGCCCATTGCTGCGCCTTGGGCGGCGCCCATTCGGGCGTGTCGTATTCGGCGAGGATCGGATAGCCGCTATTGTCCAGTCCCTCATGGATGCCCTTCTTGATCAGTCCGGCGGCGGCGTCGGTCGGCGAGCCGTTGATCTCCAGCACGCCTTCGCCTTCCTTGGCGGTGACGCCCTTGTCCTTCAAATGCTTCACCAGCGATTCGGCGATCGCCTTGCCTATGCCCTGATTGTCGAAGGAGACGTAGAAATCGGCCTTGGCCTCGGGGATCGGCCGGTCATAGGCGATGATCTTGATGCCTTGGCCCTGCGCCATCTTCACCAGCGAGGTGGCCGCCGTCGAGTCGACCGGGTCGAGAACGATGACCTTGGCGCCCTGCGAGATGACCGAGTTGAACTGCTGCTGCTGGCGCGCCGCATCCGCGTCGGCGTTCTGGTAGATCACCTTGCACGTCTCGCACAGCTTCTTCATCGCGGCCGCGAAGCCGGGATAATCGTGCTGCTCGTAACGGGTCGAGGCCTGGTCGGGCATCAGGAAGGCGACGGTCGCGTCCTTCACTTCGGCGGCTTGCGAGAACACGGCGGTCGCGCCGAGAAACGACAGGGCCAGCGCTGCGACACCGGCATGTTTGAGCGAGAGCTTTTTCATTCGAACTTCTCCCTTTCCGGAATGGACTACAGGAATGATGTTGTTCGTCGTCGTCAAGACAAGCCTTTCCTTTCACTGGCAGGAAGGTTTGTCGCACTGGCAGGCCGCCGAAGGGGGCCGGCATCGTTCTTCCAGTGATCGTTTTCCTCCCTTGCTCCTTCCTCAGGCGGCGCGCGCCGCGTTGATGTTGTCCGCCAGAAGACGCCTGAAGCGCGAAGGAGGCATGCCCTTCTCGGCCAGGAACTGGCGATTAAAATTGGAAAGACTATTGAAGCCGACCCCAAAGCAGATGTCGGTGATGGTTGCCTGGCTGTCGCTCATCAGGATCTGGCAGGCGAGGTTGATGCGCAGCCGCTTGACATACCGGACCAGCGACATGCCCGTATGGCGGCGGAAGGAGCGTGAGAAAGCGCTCTGCGACTGGCCGGCGATCGCCGCCAGTTCGGCCTCGCCGAAGGGCCGGGTCAGATTCTCGCGGATGAAGGCCAGCGCCTTGTTCATGCCGGCCGACATGTAGCCCGACGGATCGGGCAGGTAGCCGGGGCTGGAAAGCGGCCGCGCTTCGCGGTCACGGCTCAATATTCCCGTGATCGCCATGAACAGTTCGATGCGGCGCACGCCCTGCGCCTCCATCATCTCCTCCATGAGCGGGGCAAGTTCCTTGCTCGTGTGGCTGGCAAACAGCACGCCCCGCCGCGAGGATTCAAGCAGCGCTGCGATGCCGGACAGTTCCGGCAGCACCTTCATGGCGCCGCCGACGAATTCCTCGCTGAACTGGATGATGCGGCCGCGTAACGGGATGGTGGCGCCCTCCGGCAGGTCGCTCACCCAATTATGCGGCAGATTGGGGCCGGTAAGCACGAGATTGCCAGGCTCGAACTCGCCGATGAA
>JAKDNM010000070.1 GCA_030456445.1 Hyphomicrobiales bacterium | reverse complement strand
CCCGTCACGATCAGCGCGCAGCCGGCGATCTCGGTGCGGTTGATGTGCTCCTTGAAGAAGAAGACCGACGAGGCGAAGGTGAAGATCAGCTCGACCTGCGCCAGCGCCTTGACGATCGCTGCCTGCTGCAGGGTCATGGCCATGAACCAGCCGAAGGAGGCGGTGGCCCCGACCACGCCGACGAAGAGCGAGGGCTTCCATGCCCGGCCGATGCGGCCGAGTTCCGCCGGCTCGCGCAGCATCATCCACACCAGCATCAGCACGGTCTGCAGGAAGATGGTGAAAAGCAGCGTCACCGCCGCCTGCATCATGAAGTTCGGCCCGGCGAGCGAGGTGGAGGCGGCGCGGTAGGCGACCGCGGCGATACCGAAAAGCGTGCCCGACGCCAGCCCGATCAACGCGGTGCGCTGCGCCAGCGAGGCGAAGATGTTCTTCCAGCTCATCGGCGTGCGGGCGATGGAGATCAGCATGACGCCGAGCACGCTGACCGCGATCGACCCGATCACGCCGAGCGTCACCGTCTCCCCGAGGAAGATCAGCCCGAACAGGGCCGCCTGCACCGGCTCGGTGCGCGAATAGGCGGTGCCGACGGCAAAGTTGCGGAACGAGAAAAGGTGGATCAGCAGGAAGGTGGCGCCGATCTGGCTGAACGCACCGAGCGTCATCCAGCCGAAGAAGACGGGCCCAGGATGCGGGAACGGAAAGCCGGCAAGCCTGTTTAAGCCAAGCACGAAGAGGGCCGCGACCGGCAGCCCGAACCCGAAGCGCACGAAGGTCGCGCCCGTCGTGCCCATCACGGATTTCAAGTGCTTCTGCCCCACCGACCGCAGATTCTGCAGGAAGGCGGCTGCGATGGTGATCGGTATCCAGAGTTCCATGTCGCCCCTCAAAAGTCGGGCGCGATTTAGACTGGCGAGCCGGAACAGCGCAATACGCCATATGTCAGGCGGACTTGGCGAATCGGTGCCCAGATCGGTGCTTTGTCTATGCGCGGCACCCTTCCTTCCTCGCGAATCTATGCCATAAGCGCGCCATGCAGAACCTTCCCGATCCCGTACGCTTCGCCCATGTCACCGATTGGGTGTTCGATCTCGACAACACGCTCTATCCGCATCACGCGAACCTCTTCGCGCAGATCGACGTGAAGATGACCGCCTATGTCGCGAACCTCCTAAAGCTGCCGCCGGAGGAGGCGCGCAAGCTGCAAAAGGAACTCTACCTCCAATACGGCACCACGCTGAGGGGGCTGATGGAACGGCACGACATCGACGCCGACGAGTTCCTGCGCATCGTCCACGACATCGACTATTCAGGGTTGAAACCGGACTCCGTGCTCGGCGAGGCCATCACCGCGCTGCCCGGCCGGAAATTCATTTTCACCAATGGCGATCGCGGCCATGCGGAGCGCACGGCCAGAGCGCTCGGCATCCTCGACCATTTCGACGACATCTTCGACATCGTTGCGGCGAAACTTACGCCCAAGCCCGCCCGCGAGACCTATGACGCCTTCCTCGGTCTGCACGGCATCGCCTCGGGCAACGCCGTCATGTTCGAGGATCTGCCACGCAACCTCGTCGTGCCGAAGACGCTCGGCATGGCGACCGTATTGATCGTGCCGCGCGACTTCCAGCCTACTTTCACTGAAACCTGGGAGAACGATCCGGAGTTTACGGAAAGCGTGGATTTCGTCACCGACGATCTCGCGGGCTTCCTCGGAAAGATCTCGCCGGCGCGACAGGGGTAACTCAGTCCGCCTTCATATGGCCCATGGAGTGGTCCATCGAGCCGGGCGCGCGCTTGGCGTTGGCGGCCTCGACCGGCATCTTGATCTCGACCTTGCCGGCCTTCTCGAATTCGAGCGTGACCGGGATCGTGTCGCCCTTCCGGAAGGGCTTCTTCACGTCCATGAACATCAGGTGGAAATGGCCGGGCGTCAGTTCGACCGCTCCCCCGGCCGGAATTTCGAGACCGTCCTCGACCGGCCGCATGACCATGACATTGTCCTTCGTGACCATGGAATGGATTTCCGCATGGCCGGCATCCGGCGTCGAGACGGAGAGCAGCCGGTCGGCGCTCTTCCCGTTGTTCGTAACGGTGAAATAGCCGCCGCCTACCGGCTGGCCGGGCAGCATGGCGCGGGTCCAGATCGCGCTTACCGCGATATCGCCCGCCGTGACGGTATCGCCGCCTGCCTTGTCGGGCATGGTCTTCATCGCCGCGGCGAGCGTCGGCTGCTCGATGGCGCGCAGATAGGAATGAAGAGGGGGAGCAGGCGGATAGGCGCCCGCCGTCACAGCGGAAGCCGCAGTCAGCGCCAGTGCAGCCGCAAGCTGGAGCATGTATCTATGGATCGGATGCATGGAATATTGGCGCATCGAACTCCCCTTCCGGTTGTTGTGCAGGATAGCGGAGAGCCGGGCGGAATGAAGGCGCCCGGCATGCGGCATCACGGCGCGCGGCATCCCGGCACGTGACGCCGCGTCGCAGCGGAGCGGCATCCTCCGCAGAGAAATGGCCCCCGGAAATCGACCCCGCCTAGAGCATTTCCGCTTTTCTCCGAATCGCGGAACCGCTCTATCATATTATTTTCACGCAATTCCGGACGGAAAACCGGTTCCCACTTTTCCTGGAATTGCTCTAGAAATCGGCCGCCGCATAGAAATCGGCGATGATCCTCCAGGCCGCGTCGGCGGTATCGACGAAGGAGATGATGTCCTGGTCTCCCGGCGAGATGGTTCCTTGCTCGGCCAGGAAGTCGAGGTTGATCGCCCTGTCCCAGAACTCCTTGCCGAACAGGATCACCGGCACCCGCTCCATGCGGCCGGTCTGGATCAAGGTCAGCGCCTCGAAGAACTCGTCCATCGTGCCGAAGCCGCCCGGAAAGACGGCGACGGCCTTGGCGCGCATCATGAAATGCATCTTGCGGATGGCGAAGTAGTGGAAATTGAAGCACAGTTCCGGCGTCACGTAGAGGTTCGGCGCCTGCTCGTGCGGCAAGACGATGTTGAGGCCGATCGACGGCGCGCCGACATCGGCGGCGCCCCGGTTTCCCGCCTCCATCACGCCCGGCCCGCCGCCCGTCACCACGACATATTCATGATAGCCGGAACGCGCAGATTCCTTTGAGCAGAGCTGCGCGAAACGGCGCGCCTCGGCATAATAGCGGCTGTTGGCCTCGAGATTCTTCTTCTGTGTCTCGTTCTTGGCCGCCCACGCGTCGGCTCCCGGCTCCGGCAGGCGCGCGCCGCCGAACAGGATCACCGTCGACTGGATGCCGCGCGCGGTGAGCGCCATCTCCGTCTTGAGCAATTCGAGCTGCAACCTGACCGGGCGCAACTCGCGGCGCGTCAGAAAATCGTCGTCGGCGTAGGCCAGCCGATAGGTCGGCGAGCGCGTCTGCGGCGTGTCGGGAACGCTGCGCGCAGCGTGGAGATCCTCGTCCGAATGGGCAAGCGGCGTCCATCCGTACTTTTCCATGGGATTCATGATTTTACCCCGTACCCTTTTTCGTCCTGCCGGCGCCGTCCCGTGGCGCAGGATTGGTCTTGGCGCAATTGACCCTCATCTGACCATGACATAGGGTCCGCGCGACTTCAGATCAGCCTAATGCCCGCGCCTTAACAGCGCGTAAGGGAGTGGACATGCCGACAGCCGACCTCGCCTCGCTTGAAGAGACGCTCGACAAGGCGTTCGAGGAGCGCGACGGCGTTTCCACAACCACGCGCGGCGCGGCGCGCGATGCCGTGGAGACGGCGCTTTCGCTGCTCGACAGGGGCGAGGCGCGCGTTGCCGAGCGCGGGGCGGACGGCACATGGCACGTCAATCAGTGGCTGAAGAAGGCCGTCCTGCTCTCCTTCCGCCTCAATCCGATGGAGGTGATGGGAAACGGACCGGGCGGCGCGGTCTGGTGGGACAAGGTGCCGTCGAAATTCGACGGCTGGAGCGCCAACGAGTTCGAGAAGGCCGGCCTGCGCGCCGTGCCCAACTGCATCGTCCGCCGCTCCGCCTATGTCGCCAAGGGCGTGGTGCTCATGCCTTCCTTCGTCAATCTCGGCGCCTATGTCGATGAGGGGACCATGGTCGACACATGGGCAACTGTCGGCTCCTGCGCCCAGATCGGCAGGAACGTGCATCTTTCGGGCGGCGTCGGCATCGGCGGCGTGCTGGAGCCGATGCAGGCCGGGCCGACCATCATCGAGGACAATTGCTTCATCGGCGCGCGCTCCGAAGTGGTCGAGGGCTGCATCGTGCGCGAGGGATCGGTGCTCGGCATGGGCGTCTTCATCGGCAAGTCGACCAAGATCGTGGACCGCGCCACCGGCGAAATCTTCTACGGCGAGGTGCCGCCCTATTCGGTGGTCGTCGCCGGTGCACTGCCCGGGAAACCGATGGGCAATGGCGAGCCGGGGCCGTCTCTCTACTGCGCGGTGATCGTCAAGCATGTGGACGAGAAGACACGATCGAAGACCTCCATCAACGAGCTTCTGCGTGATTGAGATCAAGGGCGGTCAGGTGCGTCCTTCGAGGCTCGCTTCGCTCGCACCTCAGGATGAGGGAGGTTGGTGCCGAGTGCCTCATCCTGAAACGCAGGCGAAGCGCGCGCGGGTAACTCGATGCAGAACGTTGGTCACCAACGGTCCTCATCCTGAGGTGCTCGCGAAGCGAGCCTCGAAGGACGCACTGCGGCTGTGCAAAGGGAGCCGTCCTGTTGGATAGAAGGCAGCTTCTCTGGCTCTTCTTCGGCATTTCGGGACGGCTGTCGCGCGCGCCCTATTTCCTGGCCGGGCTGTTTGCGCAACTGGTGCCGGCCTTCGTGCTCTACCGCTTCACGCTGGTGGCGGAGACGAGCGGCACCAGCGAGGTGCTGGCGACGATCTTCTGGCTGGCGCTCATCTTGTCGGTCTGGTCGAACATGACACTCGGCATCAAGCGCCTGCACGATCTCGGCCAGCCGGGCATCGTCGCCATATCGCTGCTGGTGCCGGTCGTTTCCTATTTCGTCTTCATCTTCCTGTGCGTCTATCCGGGAAATGCGGGGCCGAACCGCTTCGGCGCCTATACCAATTCCCCGCGATAGCATTCAGGCATGAAGGCAGTCAGACGCCAGCCAGCCGCCTGAGGTCATCCACGGCTCCGGGCGCGGCGGCAATCACCGACGCGCCGCTGGTCAGGCCTGCCCCCGCGACCGGAAACGGCAGGTGCCAGCCACCGGCTTCCGCAACGAGGCAGTAGCCGCCGAGGCAATCCCATGCGTGCATGTGGGGCTCGTAATAGCCGGCGAGCTTTCCCGCAGCGACATAGGCAAGTGTGAGCGCGCCGGAGCCGTTGCGCATGAAATTGCCGCCCTCCTCCATGAGCCGGCGGATGAAGCCGGCGACGCCTTCGGGCGAGGCGTGGTGGTTGGCGCCGAAACCGATGGTGCGGTTTTTTATCGTCAAGGAATTGTCGAGGATGAGCGTGCGGCCGTTGAGCGTCGCGCCGAGCCCCTCGCCCGCCGCGTAAAGCTCATCGACGCAAGGCGCATAGATCGTCCCGACGACGATCTTCTCACCCTTCAGCACCGCGATCGACACGCACCAGGACGGCATGCCGGCGACGAAGGGGATGGTGCCGTCGATCGGATCGATCACCCAGATGTATTCGCTCTTGCCGACGGCAAGTCCGTATTCCTCGCCGAGCACTCCGTCGCCGGCAAAACCGGCCGCGATACGCGAGCGGATAAGAGTTTCCACCTCGCGATCAGCCGCCGAGACGACGTCATGCAGGTTTTCCTTGCTCTCGATGACCAGCCGGTCGCGCGCCTTGAAGTGCGCGAGCGCCAGTGCACCCGCGTCCCGCGCGATCTCCTTCGCAAGCTCGAAGCGGGACCGTATATCGACGGACACATACACCGTCATCTTTCCCTGCCGCCCCGCTCGCTATTGCCGGAATGATCTTTGCAATCGTGTGCAACGGTGTAGCCGGCGGAAATGGAAAGTCAAGCGCACGTCTCTTGCACTATCGGCGGAAGCAAGTTTGACGGTGCGTCCGCACGGTCAGGTCAGGTCCTGCGGTCACTTCGGCAGCGCGTAGGCGATGATGGCATCGCCTGCCTTGGTGCCGGTGGAGCCATGGCCGCCGGCGACGATCACCACGTATTGGCGACCGTCCGAACCCTGATAGGTCATGGGCGTGGCCTGGCCGCCGGCCGGCAGCCGGGCTTCCCAGAGCTTGCGGCCGGTGGTCACATCGTAGGCACGCGCATAATAATCGAGCGAGCCCGAGTAGAACGCGACGCCGCCTGCCGTCACCATCGGCCCGCCGATACCCGGCACGCCCATCTTGAAGGGCAGCGGCAGCGGCGAGAGATCGCGCACGGTGCCGTTCTTGTGCTGATAGACGGTCTGGCCGCTTCTGAGGTCGACGCCGGCGACATAGCCCCATGGCGGCGACTGGCAAGGCAGGCCGATCGGCGACAGGAACGGCTCCATCTTCGCGGCGTAGGGCGCGCCGTAATTCTCGTTGAGGCCCGGCTTGCCGTCCGAGACATAGTTCGCCGTATCGTTCGCGCGCGGGATCAGCGTCGAGGTGAAGGCGAGATAGACCGGCGTCGCGAAGATCACCTGCCGGACCGGATCGACGGCGACGCCGCCCCAGTTGAAGGTGCCGAAATTGCCCGGATAGATGATCGATCCCTTCACCGAGGGCGGCGTGTAGCGGCCGTCATAGTTGAGCGATCGGAAAAGGATCCGGCACGCCATCTGGTCGAACATGGTGGCGCCCCACATGTCGCTTTCGGTCAGCCGCGCGGGGTTGAAGGAGATCGTCGAGATGGGCTGTGTCGGCGCCGTTTTATCGCCCTTCGCCGCGCCTGTCGGGGCCGGCTTCTCGGTAACGGGCAGGAGCGGCTTTCCGGTCCGCCGGTCGAGAAGGTAGATATCACCCTGCTTGGTCGGCTGCAGGAGCGCGGGTACGACGCCGTCCGGCCCGTGCCAATCGATCAGTTCCGGCTGGGCCGGCATGTCCATGTCCCATAAATCGTGGTGGACCGCCTGGAAGACCCAGCGCACCTGGCCGGTCAGGATATCGAGCGCAACGACGGAGGAGGAATATTTCTCGTCATTGGCAGTGCGGTTGCCGCCGAACTGGTCTGGCGGCGCGTTGCCTATCGGCACATAGACGAGGCCGAGATCCGGGTCGGCGCTCAGGATCGACCAGCTATTCGGGGAATTGTGGGTATAGGTCTGGCCCGGCGCGATCGGCTGGGTGGCGTCCGGGTTGCCGCTGTCCCAGTTCCACACCAGCTTGCCGGTCGTTTCGTCAAAGGCGCGGATGACGCCGGACGGCTCCTGCGTCGAGACATTGTCGTTCACCGCGCCGGCGACGATGATCAGGCCGCGCGCGACGACCACCGGCGAGGTCGAATAGTAGAAACCCGGCGTCAGGTCGGGCATGTTGGCGGAAAGATCGATGACCCCCTTGTCGGCGAAATCCTCGCAGAGCTTGCCGGTCTCCGCGTCGAGCGCGATCAGCCGTGCGTCCGAGGTCGGCAGCAGGATGCGCGTCTTGCAGGTGGCAGCCTCGGCGGCCGACGCCGGCGCATCGTAAGTGACGCCCCGGCAGGTCTGGTGCTGGCGGTTGATGTTCTTGCCGACATTGGCCTCGTAGCGCCAGCGCTGCTTGCCGGTATCGGCGTCGAGCGCGATGGCGATGTCGTGGGGGGTGCACAGATAAAGCGTCTTGCCGATCTTGAGCGGCGTCACCTCGTAGGTCGTCTCGACGGGATCACCCTCGCCGCGAATGTCGCCCGTGTGGTAGGTCCAGGCGACTTTCAGCCCGGCGACATTCGCAGGCGTAATCTCCGTCAGCGGCGAATAGCGCAGGCCGGCATCGGTGCGGCCGTAGACCGGCCAGTCGCCGTCGGGAATATTCGAGTTCGGCTTGGCCTCGGCGGCCGAGGCGGTGGGCAGAGCGCCGGAAAGATCGTTGGTGGGCGTCGCCATCGCATAGGCGGCGACCGCGATGCCGGCGACGACAGCCGCCGTCAGCGGCAGGCCGTTCCAACTGAAGGCGGAGGCGTGATGCGGGCGCTCCGGATTGCGCAACTCGCGCGTTACCCACGGCATCAGGAGCCAGACGGCGACTATCACGATAACGTCGCCGCGCGGCGCAAGACGCCACCAGTCGAAGCCCGCCTCATAGACCGCCCAGACGAGCGAGCCGAACGTGACCAGCGCGTAAATCCACAGAGCGGTGGGAGAGTGCCGCCAAAGAAGATAGGCGGTAACGAGAAAGCCCAGGCCGACGATGGCGTAATACCATGAGCCGCCCAGAGCGATAAGCCAAGCGCCGCCGCCCAGCAATACGAGACCGAGCAGCGCCATGACGATGGCGGAAAAACGAGCCACCCTACCCTCCGCAGCAATTGCATTCCAATCGACGGAAAACGCAGACGCCGGAAAATCGTTCCACAGGATCGTTGGCCGGCTATCGATCGCGTCTTCGACGTTGCTCGCGCGAACGACAATTCAATCGTGACACGTCAAGGCGATTCGATTATCCATCGCCGCTATGAACGGCCACACCGACCCCGCCAAGAATCTGGCCGCACTGATCCGCTGCCCCTCCGTGACGCCGGCCGACGCCGGCGCTCTGACGGCGCTTTCGGGCATGCTGGAGCCGCTCGGCTTTTCGGTCGAGCGGCCTGCCTTCTCCGAGGACGGCACGCCCGACATTGAAAACCTCTACGCCCGGCTTTCCGGCAACGGAAAGCATCTCATGTTCGCCGGCCATACCGATGTGGTGCCGCCGGGCGACGAGAGCGCATGGACGCATCCGCCCTTCGCGGCCGTGACCGAAAACGGCTACCTCTACGGACGCGGCGCGGTCGACATGAAGGGCGGCATCGCTTGCTTCGTCGCGGCGGTGGCACGCCACATCACGGAGCACGGACGGCCGAAGGGCTCGATCTCGCTCCTCGTCACCGGCGACGAGGAAGGCCCGGCAATAAACGGCTCGGTCAAGCTTCTCGACTGGGCGGCGGCGAAGGGCGAGAAATG
Source organism: Hyphomicrobiales bacterium (assembly GCA_030456445.1). GTDB lineage: Bacteria > Pseudomonadota > Alphaproteobacteria > Rhizobiales > Rhizobiaceae > Mesorhizobium_L. The sequence continues at coordinate 10,866 of JAKDNM010000070.1, read as the reverse complement.
GGACGCGGCGATCGTCGGCGAACCGACCAGTCCGAATGCCCTCGGCGACATGATCAAGATCGGCCGGCGCGGCTCGCTGTCGGGGACGATCACCGTGCACGGCAGGCAAGGCCATGTCGCCTACCCGCATCTCGCCGACAATCCGGTCCCCGGCATCGTGGCACTGGCCGAGGCGCTGATGCATCCGGCATTCGACGAAGGCACGAAGGATTTCCAGCCGAGCAATCTGGAAGTGACCAGCATCGACGTCGGCAACAAGGCGACGAACGTCATACCGGCAAGCGCTGCCGCCTCCTTCAACATCCGCTTCAACGATCTGTGGGACGCGGAACGGTTGCGCGCCGAAATCCACAACCGCCTCGACCGCGCCGCGGCGAAGCTTCGAGCGGACAAGGCACCGCTCGACTTCGGGCTCCAATGGCGCGACCGGCCGAGCCCCGTTTTCCTTACCCGCGACCAGGACCTGATCGACGCCTTCGCCGACGCGGTCTCGGCTGTCACCGGAAGGCAGCCCGAACTTTCGACATCGGGCGGCACCTCCGACGCGCGCTTCATCAAGGATTACTGCCCCGTCATCGAATTCGGCCTCGTCGGCCGGACCATGCATATGATCGACGAGCGGGCAGCACTTTCCGACCTGGAGACGCTGACCCGTATCTATCAACGCTTCCTCAGCGACTGGCTACGCTGAACATGCCGTCCGCAGACGAAATCCATCAGTACCTTCACGGTGCCTGGCGCATGATGCTCGGCAAGGCCGACGGTCTCAAGGAACTCGACCTGTCGGTCGATGGTTTCTGGAATTCGTTTTTCGCCATTGTGGTGGCACTTCCGGCACTGGTCGTGAACTGGGTGACGATCGCCGACAGCTACGGCGAGTTGGCAATCAATTTCAACGATCGTTTCGCCATTTTCATCCGGCTGGCCGTGATCGACCTCGCCGCATGGCTCGTGCCGCTCGCGGGCCTCGCGGCGATCGCGCCGACGGTCAGGCTTGCCGACCGCTTCGTCCACTATGTCGTCGCCAGCAACTGGACGACGGCCATCATCGCCTGGCTGATGGTGCCGCCCGCCGCGCTCCTTCTGGTCATGCCGGACGAAACCGACCTGGCGTGGTTCCTGTCGATGGTCATCTTCATCGCCTCGCAGATCTTCGTCTGGCGGATGACCAAAGTGGCGATTGGCAAGGGCGCGGCGGTCGCCGGCGCCGTCTATGCGGGCATGCTGGCCGGTTCCATCGTCATCCTGATCGCGCTGCAATGGCTGCTCGGCCTGACGTGAGAAGCGGCAGGATCGGCCGCCGGCGATATCAGTAATCGACCTTCACCAGATAAAGCCCGTCGGGCGGCGCGACCGGCCCACAGGCCGAACGGTCGGATGCTTCGAGCGCGCGTTTGACATCGCCTGCGTCCCATGCCCCTTCTCCGACCCGCTTCAGCGTACCGACCATGGAACGCACCTGATTGTGCAGGAAAGAGCGCGCCGTCGCGCGGATCTCGATCGTCTCGCCGCTTTGTGTGACATCGAGCCGGTCGAGCGTCCTGACCGGGCTCTTCGCCTGACACTGCATCGAACGGAAGGTGGTGAAATCATGCTTCCCGACGAGCGTCTGCGCCGCCTCATGCATCGCTTCCGCGCCGAGCGGCTTCGGCACCCACCAGGCCTGCCGGCGAGCCAAAGCCAGCGGTGCGCGGCGGTTGACGATGCGGTAAAGGTAATGTCGGCGCAGCGCCGAGAAGCGGGAATCGAAATCGCCGGCGACAAGGGCGGCCGCCAGCACGGCGACCGTCTCGCCCGCGCTCGTCAGATGCGCGTTGACGGCATCGCGCACGGTATCGGCCGGCCATTCCCGTGCAAGATCGAGATGCGCCACCTGCCCCAGCGCATGCACGCCGGCATCGGTGCGGCCGGCGCCGCGCAGCGACACCTGCTCGCCACAGAATGCCACGATCGCCTGCTCCAGCGCCGCCTGCACGGAATGCGGTCCGTTCTGCCGCTGCCAGCCGGCATAAGGGCTGCCGTCATATTCGACGTCGAGGCGGTAGCGCGGCACGGTTCGCCCGCAATCAGGCCGCGAGTTCGGTCGAGAAGGCGGTCGGATAGACGAGACAGCCCGTTTCCGGCGCCTCGCCCCAGGCAAGCGCCTGCAGCGCATCGCACTGATATTCGCTTTCGAAGCCGGCGGCACGGGCGTGGGTGTAGCCGAAGCGACCGTAATAGGCCGGATCGCCGAGCACGACGGAGAGCCTCTCGCCCGCCTCTTTCAGCCTGACATGCCCCTCGCGGACCAGCGCGCCGCCTATCCCCGAGCGGTGGAAGGAAGGTTCGACGGCCAGCGGTGCCAGCGCCACCGCCGCAGAGCCCCGCGTCCCATCCTTCACGAAGACGCGCGAGAACAGGATATGGCCGACGATCTGGCCCTCGTCTTCGGCGACAAGTTCGACGATCGTGTCGCCGGCGGCGACCAGCGCATCCACCAGTCCCGCCTCTGCCGGCTGGCCAAATGCGTGTTCCTCGACCTTGCGGATCGCGTCGCGGTCGCGCGGGTTCGCCGCGCGGATCGACAGCATGCTCATGAGATCACCATTCCTTTTTCCATTTTCGCGCCGCGCAGGAAATCGGCCGCGCGAAGCGCCTTGCCGCCGGCGCGCTGCAATTCTTCCAGGCGCACCGCGCCCTCGCCGCAGGCAATCGTCAGCGCATCGTCCAAAACCGTTCCCGGCGATCCGTTGCCCGTACCGGGCGTCGAGCGCAACAGTTTCACGCGCTCCATCTTGCCGCCGACGGGTATCTCGCACCAGGCGCCCGGAAAGGGCGAGAGGCCGCGTATATGGTTATGCACCTGGGCTGCCGGCCGCGTCCAGTCGACGCGCGTTTCGCCCTTCTCGATTTTCTTCGCATAGGTAGCGCCCTCGGCCGGCTGTGGGGAAAGCGCCAGACTTTTCTCTTCGAGCGCCACCAGCGCCCGCACCATCAGCCCGGCGCCGACCTCCATCAATTCGTCATGCAGTTCGCCGGCCGTCATGTCTGTATGGATCGCTATCCTTTCCGTCAGCGCCACCGGGCCGGTGTCGAGGCCCTCGTCCATCTTCATCACCATCAAGCCGGTCTCGGCATCGCCGGCCATGATCGCGCGCTGGATGGGTGCGGCGCCGCGCCAGCGCGGCAGGAGCGAGGCATGGCCGTTGAACGCACCGAACCGCGTGCCTTCCAGGATCGGCTTCGGGAGGATCAGGCCATAGGCTACGACGACGGCCGCATCGGCGCCAAGTACACGAAATGCTTCCGCCTCCGCTTCATTCCTGAGCGAGACGGGCGTGCGCACATCGAGCCCGAGCGTTCGCGCCGCGCGCTCCACCGGCGAGGGAAGGGGCGCCAGCCCACGCCGCCCGCCCGGCCGCGGCGGCTGCGTATAGACGGCGGCGATCTCGTGCCCGGCGCCGGCGATGGCGCGAAGTGTCGGCACGGCGAAATCGGGCGTACCCATGAAGACGATGCGAAGCGGCATATATCCGTCCGGCTGGCGATGAAGGCGGCGACCGGCTTCCGGGCGCTCACTCGAGCCTTTCAAACGGGTTTACCAGCGTCAGGTCAAGCCCTTCGAAATCGCGCACATTGCGGGTGGCGAGCGTCGCGCCATGAACGATGCAGATAGCGGCAATCATGGCGTCGGGAATGCTGACGGGCCGCCCCGTGCTGTCGCATTGCGCGCGAAGCTTTCCTGTAATGGCGGGAATGTCCCCATCGAATTCAAGAATCCTGCCCCGGAAACGTTCGGTCACCTTGCGAAGCGTTCTGAGATACCGTTCGGAGCCGGTGCGGGCTAAGAACATCTCGGCTCCGTAGGACAGTTCCATCATCACAGGGCCACAAAGAAACAGCGACAAAGGATTTTGCCCGGCGAACCAGTCCAACACATGGCGATCCGGTGACGGCCTATCGCCTTCGGAAACGACATTCGTATCGAGGACGATCATTCTTGATCGTCATCATTGCCGAAATCGACGGGGCGTCCAAAATCGCGTTTCCGCCCAGCTTCCACTTCTTCCATGATTCGCGCGTATTCACCGGTAACGGGACCTTCGCTTTCGAAAGCACTTCTCAGTTCGTCCCACGCCGACCGCTGGGGTGGATTTTCGTGTTCCACGATCAATCCTTTGCGCAAAAGATCGACCGCCTTCGCAGACAAGCTCTGTCCACGGCCTTTCGCCGCTTCGGCGATCTCATTCTTCAGACCTACGGGAATTCCACGGATCAGCATATCGCCCATGCAAACCTCCACCATTTGATATCACTGATATCATAAACTCCGGCAGAGCGCCTTTCAAGACCGGCAGGCCGAGCGCCTACCCCACCATCCGTGCCGGGGGCTTGTCGCGCGCCATCTTGCGGAATTTGCGGATCACGATGTCGCGCTTCAGGCGGGAGATGTGGTCGATGAAGAGGACGCCGTTCAGGTGGTCGATCTCGTGCTGGAGGCAGACGGCGAGCAGGCCCTCGGCCTTGATCTCCTGCTCTTTCCCTTCGAGGTCGACATAGCGGACGTTCACTTCCTTCGGCCGCTCGACCTCGGCGTAATAGTCGGGAATAGACAGGCAGCCCTCCTCGTAGGCCACACCTTCGCCGGTGCGCGACACGATGTGGGGATTGATGAAGGCCTGCGGCGCCTTCGGTTCGTCCTCCTTGGCCAGATCGATGACGAGCAAGCGGCGCGGCTCTCCGACCTGGATCGCGGCAAGGCCGATGCCGGGCGCGTCATACATGGTCTCGAAGAGGTCGGCAGCGAATTTGCGCACATTATCGTCGATGCGCTCGACGGGCTTTGAAACCTCGCGCAGCACGGGATCGGGAAGGAGGATGATGGGCCGGATAGACATGGGTTTCAGGTAATCGGTCGCCGGTCGGGCGTCAACGTCTCCACGGGGCCTGCATAGAGGGCCTGAAGGATTGTTCCCGTTTTGATCTATCGCATAAGCGCGAATCACCTATGATGCCACAATGAGCGATCTTCCCTCTCTTTTCGCCCAGCCGGCGCTACGGCTCGGCGCAACCACGATCAGCCTTGGCGAAGTGGCGGCGACACTGGCGCTTTTGCTTTTCGCCCTCTTAGCGGCACTGGTGGTCGTCTCGTGGCGTTCGGCCAGGACACGGGTCGAGGCGGCGGCGGAAGCAGCCGACAACGCCCGCGACGTGGAGGCGCGCATGGAGGGCATCCTCAAGGCGCAGTCGGAGATGCAGGGCCGTCTCGGCGCCGTGGCCGAAGTCTTCGGCGCGCGGCAGGCGGAACTCACCAAGGCGATCGGCGACCGGCTCGACGGCATGACCGCGCGTCTCGGTCAGTCGATGACGGAACAGACGAAATCGACGCACGAGAATTTGGCGAAGCTGCAGGAACGGCTAGCCGTCATCGACACGGCGCAGACCAATATCCAGTCGCTTGCCGGACAGGTCGTGCAGTTGCAGGCGATCCTTTCCAACAAGCAGACGCGCGGCGCCTTCGGGCAGAGCCGCATGGAGGCGATAGTCGCCGACGGCCTGCCGAAGGGCGCCTACGAGTTCCAGGCGACGCTGTCGAACGGCAGCCGCCCCGATTGTCTCATCAGGATGCCGAACGAGGCGCCCTCGCTCGTCGTCGACGCCAAGTTCCCCCTGGAAGCCTGGAACGCGATCCGCGCCGCCGCGGACGGCGAAGGCGGCGCGGAGGCGCAGCGCGGAGCGGCACAGGCTTTCCGCCGCGACGTGGAGGTCCATATCCGCGACATCGCCGAGAAGTATTTCATCACCGGCGAGACGCAGGACACCGCCTTCATGTTCGTGCCCTCCGAATCGGTATTCGCCGAAATCCACGAGAATTTCGAGGGGCTGGTACAGCGCGCCCATCGCGCCCGCGTGGTCATCGTCTCGCCTTCGCTCCTGATGCTGTCGATCCAGGTCATCCAGTCGGTCCTGAAGGATGCGCGCATGCGCGAGCAGGCGCATCTTATCCAGGGCGAGGTGATCCGCATGATGGAGGACGTCAACCGGCTGGACGAGCGCGTGCGCAAGCTCCAAGGGCATTTCGCGCTGACACAGAAGGATATCGAGCAGATTCTCACTTCGACCGACAAGGTGACGAAGCGCGGCCAGAAGATCGAGGCACTGGAATTCGGCCCGGAGCGGAACGGCGTGGAAGACGCGCAAGCCGAGGCGATAGAAAGCGGCCGCACTGCCAGCGCGGCCGCTTCGAAGACGGGCCAGTTAAGACTGAGAGTCGTGGACGACGAAGGCTGACACGAATGTCAGCACGGGCGCATGCTTCAGGAACACCCGCCTCAGTAGCAGGGGTGCGCGCGACCGTAATCGTCGATCCAGACACGGGCCTGCCAATCGACCCGGCGAAAATTCGAGCAGGACGGCAGATCGCGGCGCGGCCTGTAGGCCCTCTCATACTCGACCGGATAGTCGTCCTCGTAAATGACGGTCGGCGCCGGCTGCGCGATAGCCGAGCCGGCGATCGCGCCAAGCGCCAAACCGCCGATGACGCCGGCAGCCACTGCGCCGCCGCGATCGTGGTGACGATGCCAATCGCGCGCCTGGGCGGGAGCGGCGGCCATCATGCTGGTGCCGGCGATGGCAAGCGCGGCCAGAGCCGCCAGGCCGGCACCGCGCAGATTGCCGGAAAACCGCGACTTTTCAGAACCTTGCGACGGGGTCGCATTCCATATCCTCGAAACCGACATCCTTGTTCTCCTGAGCCTTGTCGGCGCGAACATCGCTCAAGATGTCGCGCGAGCATTCATGGTCCCTTGTCGGGAACAGGAATCCTCCTGAAAAGCGGCTAAAAGGCGGATGGTTGCGCCGTGAAGAATATTTAACGTTCACAGTTGGTTAACGAAGGATACCGCGAATTTGACCGGCGCCGGGCATGTCGGCGCACGCCAGCGCCGACGGGACCGGCGGCAGCCTGATCCCGTCGAAGAAGGCGCTGGCAGTTTCGGGCAGAGAGCGTCAGCGGCCCCGCCGGACACGCGCCTTGCGTGCGGCGTAGCGGGCGTCCCGGGCAGCCTTGCGCTCGGCATCACCGACAAGCTCGCGTGCAAGGTGCTCGCGTTCCTCGGCCTCGCGGGCTTCCGCTTCGGCCTTGAGTCGAGCCTCCTCGGCAAGGCGCACTTCCTTCTCGGCGGCCTCGCGCACAGCGCGTTCGCTAGCCTCGCGGGCAAGCCGTTCCCGGCGTTCCTTTTCCTTCTGCCGCTCGCGCTCCTCGCGCGCCTTCAGGATGGCGTCACGTTCAGCCTTCCGGGCCACCACGGCCGGATCGTCCGGTCCGGGTCTTGCCTTGAATTTTTCGAGAAGTGCCTTCTTTGCCTCGGACTGGGTCTTCAGTCTTTCAGTATATTCCTTGTCCCTGAACAATTCCGAATAGCTCCGTTCCATTCCAATGGCGGCTAGATGCGTCCCGCAAACGCCAAGTTCAAGTGAAAAAATGCGCTGGCTGGTATCGAATTCCTGCAGACGTTACACAAGCGCAACGAAAACGAGTGCAACACAGCAAACAAACCATGCGAGGAATTGTCTCATGAACGCGACGGCGGCTCAGCGCATCTATCTCGCCAGGTATCCGGAAGGCATGCCCACCGACGAGGATTTGAAGCTGGAATCGATTCCGCTGCCAACGCCGGGCTCCGGCGAGATGCTATTGCGTACCATCTACCTTTCGCTCGACCCCTATATGCGCGGGCGCATGAGCCCGGCCAAATCCTATGCCAAGGGCGTCCAACCGGGCGATACGATGGTCGGCGCGACTGTTTCGGAAGTGATGGAAAGCGACGTCGCCGGCTTCGAGCCTGGCGACATCGTGCTTTCCTACGATGGCTGGCAGACGCATGCCGTGTCAAATGGCAAGGGTATCGTCAAGCTCGACTTGAAGGCCGCGCCCGTCACCACCGCGCTCGGCGTGCTCGGCATGCCGGGTTTTACCGCCTATGCGGGGCTTCTCGAGCACGGCCGGCCAAAGGAGGGCGAAACCGTCGTCGTCTCGGCCGCTTCGGGCGCAGTCGGCCAGATCGTCGGGCAGATCGCGAAGCTCAGGGGATGCCACGCGGTCGGCATTGCCGGTGCAGACGACAAATGCCGCATGATCCTCGACGAATTCGGCTTCGACTCCGCCGTCAATTACAAGAACCCGGATTTCCGCGACAGGCTTGCGGAAGCCTGCCCGAAAGGCGTCGACGTCTATTTCGAGAATGTCGGCGGCGATGTCTTCCGCGCCGTGCTGCCGCTCCTCAACGATTTCGCCCGCATTCCCGTGTGCGGCCGTATCGCGCATTACAACGATACCGCGCTGCCGGAAGGGCTGGACCGGCTGCCGCAATTCATGGGGATGGTGCTGACGAAGCGGCTTTCGGTGCGCGGCTTCATCCAGTTCGACCATCTCGACCTGATGCCGGATTTCCGCCGCGACATGACGGCGTGGATTGCGGACGGCACGGTGCGCTACCGCGAAGATATCGTCGATGGCCTGGAGAATACGGTCGAAGCTTTCCGCGGCCTTTTGACCGGGAAAAACCGCGGCAAGCTCATTGTCCGTGTGAGTGACGATCCGACGCTATAGCCGCCGCCCGACGGTGCGACAAAACTGCATAGCTGATCTTCCAACCCGCCTCTTGGCGAATCGTCGGAGGCTGCCTATTTACGCGGCGTCGGTTGCCTCTCCTCCTCCCTGGCGACCGGCCAAGAATGCGGTGCACCTCCTCCCGCGCCGCATTTCAGATCGGACCCGTCGCACCTCCTCCCGCGGCGGGTCCTTTTTTTGCTTCGGAGTTGCGAGAGTATTTTCACTTTTCTCCGAATCGCGGAAACACTCTATCGTTTTGTATTCACGCAATTCCGGACGGAAAACCGGTTCCTACTTTTCCTGGAATTGCTCTACTCCTTCACCGCGCCCGTCATCGAGGAGACGTAGTAATCCACGAAGAAGGAATAGAGGATCACTACCGGCAGCGAGCCGAACAACGCGCCGGCCATCAGTGCCCCCCACTCGTAGATGTCGCTGCGCACAAGCTCCGTCAGCACGCCGACCGGCACGGTCTTGTTCTCCGAGGACTGGATGAAGGTCAGCGCGTAGATAAATTCGTTCCATGATAGCGTGAAGGCGAAGATGCCGGCCGAGATCAGGCCCGGCACCGACAGCGGCAGGATGATCTTCACGAGGATCTGCCAGCGGTTGGCGCCGTCGATCAGCGCGCACTCCTCCAGTTCGTAGGGAATGGAGCGGAAATAGCCCATCAGGAGCCAGGTGCAGAAAGGCACGAGGAAGGTCGGATAGGTCAGGATCAGCGCCCATTTGGAATCATAGAGACCGAGCTTGAAGACCATCAGCGCCAGCGGGATGAAAAGGATCGAGGGCGGCACCAGATAGGCGAGGAATATGCCCAGCCCGACATAACGCGAGCCGGAAAAGCGCAATCTCTCGATCGCGTATGCCGCCAGTACCGACACCACGATCGAGATGACCGTGGCGGCAACGGCGATATACATCGTATTCCACAACCACGACGGATAGGACGTTTCGAAAAGCAGGTAGCGGATATGGTCGAGTGTCGGCTTCACCACCCACAGCGGGCTGAAATGCTTGTAGTCGGTCAGTTCGTCGTTCGGCTTGATGGCGGTGATCGTCATCCAGTAGAACGGGAACAGAAGGACGAAGACGAAGATGGCGAGCGGCAGATAGACGAAGACCAGCCGCCTCGGCAGGCTCGTCAGGTAGCCCATGCCGCCTTCGTCGCCGCGGGGGGCCGTCGTAGCGGTATCCGCCATCAGTCGCGCCCTCCCTGCTGCCAGCGCCGCCGCTGCATGCCGTAGTAGCTGAACAGGATCGCCGCCAGCAGGAACGGGATCATGGCGACCGCGATCGCCGCGCCCTCGCCCAGATGACCGCCCGGTATGGCCCGCTGGAAGGAAAGGGTGGCCATCAGATGCGTGGCGTTGACCGGGCCGCCGCGCGTCAACACATAGATCAACTGGAAATCGGTGAAAGTGAAGAGCACCGAAAACGTCATGACCACGGCGATGATCGGAGTGAGCATCGGCAGCGTCACGTGCCAGAAGCGCTGCCATCCGGTGGCTCCGTCCAGCGTCGCCGCCTCGTAGAGGGCGGGTGAGATCGTCTGCAGTCCGGCGAGAAGCGTGATCGCCACGAAGGGGATGCCGCGCCAGATATTGGCCGCGATGACCGAGGCTCGCGCGAGGTTTCTGTCACCCAGGAAATTAATGGGCGAGTTGATCAGGTCGAGCCTCATCAGCGCCCATGAAATGATCGAGAACTGGGCGTCGTAGATCCACCAGAATGCGATCGCCGAAAGCACCGTCGGCACCACCCATGGCAAAAGCACGATGGCGCGGAAGAACGATTTGAAGGGCAGCCTTTCGTTGAGGATCAGCGCCAGCCACAGGCCGAGCGCGAATTTCACCACCGAGGCGACGCTCGTGTAGAGGATGGTGTTGAAGACGGAAAGCCAGAAGACGCTGTCGTTCCAGAGGCTTTCATAGTTTTCCAGGCCGATGAAGACCCCCGACCGGCCGATCTGCGTATCCGTAAAGCCGAGCCATATGCCGAGCCCCAGCGGATAGGTCAGGAAAACGAGCAGGATCACCGCCGCCGGGAAAAGGAAAACCATCCCCAGCGCGAGGCGGCTATCGCGCAGCCGCGCCATCCATCCGCGCGAATCCTGTACGCTTGCCGGCAGCGTCATCGGTGCGGCTTCGCTCATACGGTCCTTCCCAATTGGCCTTCCGTACCGGCCTTCCCGGTATCGGCGCCGTCACGTCGCGGGCTTATCTCTTTGTTTGAGCATGATCTTTTCGGAAAACCGGTTCCCACTTTTCCGG
>JAKDNM010000069.1 GCA_030456445.1 Hyphomicrobiales bacterium | reverse complement strand
TCAGCTTGCGTCGGCCGTCATCTCGTCTTCGTCGCCGGCTTGCTGCTCGTTTTCGTTGGCGCTGTCGAGGCGCTTGGATTCGCGTGTTGGCTTGACCAGCGGCTCCGGCGTGACGGGCTTGAGCCGCATCTTCTCCAGGCCGGCGGTGATGCCGTCGACTGCCTGGATCGCCAGCCGCTCCTCGTCGCGCTTGCGCACGTCCTGCGAGATTTCGTAGGCCTGCTCTTCGGCCGTGCCAAGCGCTTCAAGCGACCTGCGCCCGAACATCAGGGCCGACTCGAACGTCTCCCTGACTTCGTATTCGACGCCGCGCGCGCGAAGCTCCAGCGTATGGGCCCGGTCGTAGGAACGCACGAACAGGCGCACGTCGGGAAATTCGGCCTGGATCAATTCGACGATTCTGTCGGTGGTGTCGCGGTGGTTCGTGCAGACGGCCACGATCTTCGCCCGCCTTATGCCCGCCGCCTCCAGCACGTCCTTGCGCTGGCCGTCGCCGAAATAGATGCGGAAGCCGAATTTCTGCACCGAGCGGACCCGGTTCGCCGAATGGTCGATGATGGTCACGCTGGTGCCGCCGGAAAGAAGCATCTGCGAGGCGATCTGGCCGAAACGTGAGAAGCCGATCATCAAGACGTCGGCGCCGCCGTCGAGGCCTGAAAAATCCTCGTCCATCTCTTCGCTTCGCTCGGGCTTCAGGAAGCGCTTGCCGATCAGCACCGAGACCGGCGTAAGCGCCATCGAGACGGTGACGATCGCGATGAGGAGGGAAGCCGTCGCGCCGGAAAAGATCGACGCTGAGGCCGCCGCCGAGAAGAGCACGAAGCCGAACTCGCCGCCCTGCGGCAAAAGGAAGGCGGTGCGCACCGCATTGTCGTGCTCCGAGCCGAACAGGCGGGTGAGCGCATAGATGAGGGCGGCCTTGACGGCCATGAGCACCGGCACGGCGACGGCGATGACGAGCCAGTTGTCGAAGATGACGTTGAGATTGAGCGACAATCCGACCGCCATGAAGAAAAGACCGAGCAGGATGCCGCGAAACGGCTCGATATCGGCCTCCAGTTCGTGCCGGTAGGAGGATTCGGCCAAAAGCACGCCGGCGATGAAGGCGCCCATCGCCATGGAGAGCCCGGCGAATTGCATGAGGTCGGCCGAGCCGAGCACGACGAGCAGCGCCGCGGCGATCATCACCTCCTTCGCGCCCGTGTTGGCGATGACGCGGAAGAGCGGGCTGAGCAGGTAGCGCCCGACGACAACGAGCGCGACGACGGCGGCGATTGAGAGGCCGAATTGCGGCAACGTCATCCGGGTCGCGCCCTCGCTGCCCGGCGAAAGCAGCGGGATCAGCGCCAAAAGCGGCACGATGGCAAGGTCCTGGAAAAGCAGCATCGCAAACGACGTCTGCCCGTAGCGCCGGTTGGTCGCGCCCTCGTCCTCCAGGATCTGGAGCGCGAAGGCAGTCGACGATAGCGACAGGCCGTAGCCGGCGATGATCGCGGCCGGAAAGGAGAGGCCGGCAAGCGCCATGGCAAGCCCCGCCAGCACCGCGCCCGTCACCAGCACCTGCACGAGGCCGAGCCCGAATATGTCGCGGCGCAATGCCCAAAGCCGCGTCGGCTTCAGTTCCAGGCCGATGATGAAGAGCAGGAAGACGATGCCGAGTTCGGCGACGCTCAATATCTCCTCGCCGCCGGCGATGAAGCGCAGGACCGGGCCGATCACCACGCCGGCCGCCAGATAGCCGAGCACCGTGCCGAGCCCGATGCGTTTGAAAAGAGGAGCGGCGATCACCGCCCCGCCGAGCAGGAGCAGCGTTTCGGTGTCGATCGGCGGGCCTGCGTCAACCACGGGCATCCCCTCTTCGTCAGGTTTTGGGCCGTGCGCGATTTCGAGCGAAACCGCGTGCCTACGCCGGCCCCATTGCACATGCAAGCCCGGCACAATAGATGGGGTGCAATGCCGTTCGTGCCACCCGCCTGGGCTGCCGGCTCGAAATTTCCGACAAGTATCCCCACGAGGACGACCAAACCATGACCGATTCTCCCGACGCCGCGAAGCTTGCCGATCAGGTGGCGGCGCTCGTCGAGGCCGCGAAAAGAGCCGGCGCCGACGCCGCCGACGCCGTCGCGGTGCGTTCGCGGGCGCGTGGTGTGTCGGTCAGGCTGGGCAAGGTCGAGGGCACGGAGGCTTCCGAAAGCGACGACGTCTCGTTACGCGTCTTCGTCGGCAAGCGCGTGGCCAGCGTCTCGGCGACCGCGACGTCCGAGCCGAAGATGCTCGCCGAGCGCGCCGTCGCCATGGCCAGGGTCTCGCCCGAAGACCCGTTTCAGGGCTTGGCCGATCCGGCTTTACTGGCCGGTGCGCCGGCCGATCTCGATCTTTTCGACGCCGCGGAAATCCCGACCGACCGGCTGAGGGATGACGCGCTGGCGATGGAGGAAACAGCCCTTACCGTCAAGGGCGTCACCAATTCGGGCGGCGCCGGCGCCAGCGCCGGGCTCGGTGGTCTCGTTCTCGCGACTTCCGCCGGCTTCCTCGGCCAATATGCGGTCACGCGCTTCTCGCGCTCCGTCAGCATGGTGGCGGGCGAAGGGACTGGAATGGAGCGCGATTACGATTTTTCCTCGCGCCTCCATTTCGCCGATCTCGACCAGCCGGCCGACATCGGCGTTCGTGCCGCCGAGCGGACCGTCCGCCGTCTCGGCTCGCGCAAGGCGAAGACCGGCACGGTGACCGTGATCTACGACCCGCGCGTGGCGCGCGGCATCGCCGGCCATCTCTCCGGCGCCATCAATGGCGCCTCCGTGGCCCGCAAGACATCCTTCCTGCGTGATCGCATGGGCCAGCAGATCGCAGCGGCCGGCATCACTGCCACCGACCATCCACTGAAGCGTCGGGGGCCAGGCTCGCGCCCGTTCGACGGCGAGGGCATTGCCGGTGGGGCGCTGACGATGGTCGAGGACGGCGTGCTTCGCCACTGGTTCCTGTCGACCTCGGCTGCGCAAGAACTCGGCCTCGCCACCAATGGACGCGGTGCGCGATCGGGCACGTCCGTCTCGCCGTCTTCCACCAACTTTGCCATAGAGCCGGGCAACCGATCGCGCGAGGAACTGATCGCTTCCGTGAAGAGCGGTTTCTACGTCACCGAGGTCTTCGGCCATGGTGTGGACATGCTGACGGGCGAATACAGCCGCGGCGCATCGGGCTTCTGGATCGAGGATGGCGAACTTGCCTATCCGGTTTCGGAAGTGACCATCGCCTCCAATTTGAAGGACATGTTCATGCGCATGGTCCCGGCGACCGATATCGACCGCAACTTCTCCACCGCCGCGCCGACGCTTCTCATCGAGGGCATGACGCTTGCCGGTGACTGAACTGACCGACAGGGCGCTCGACGCCGATCTGGACCTTATCCGCGACGCCGCGCGTGAGGCGGGCGAACTCGCCATGCGCTATTTCCGCCGCGATCCGCAGGTCTGGATGAAGGCCGGCAATTCGCCCGTGACGGAAGGCGATCTGGCCGTCGACAAGTTGTTGCGCGACAGGCTTTCCGCGGCGCGCCCCGACTATGGCTGGCTGTCGGAGGAGACGGCGGATTCCCCGGAGCGGCTTTCCGCCGCACGTACCTTCGTCGTCGATCCGATCGACGGCACAAGAGGCTTCATCGCGGGCTCCGACGAATGGTGCGTCAGCGTTGCGGTCGTCGAGGCCGGCCGCCCTGTTGCCGGTGTGCTCGACTGCCCTGCGAAGGCGGAAGTCTATGCGGCCCGTATCGGCGTCGGCGCCGTCTGCAACGGTAAGGCGATTGCCGTGCGCCAAGCTGCAGGCGAGTTACGGGTCGGCGGGCCGAAGGCGTTGATCGGGGCCATGCCCGAGCGGTCGCGCGGCCGCTTCGTCAATGTTGCCTATATCCCGTCATTGGCCTACCGGCTCGCCATGGTGGCGTCGGGCAGGATCGACGCCACCTTCATCAAGGCCAATTCGCATGATTGGGATCTCGCGGCCGCCGATCTCATCCTCGCCGAGGCTGGCGGCGCCGTTCTTGACCGACGGGGCGAAACGCCTTCCTATGCGCGCCGGGAAACACGTCACGGCACGCTTGTCGCCGGCAGCGGACCGCTTCTCGGCGAGATGGCGCAATCGATCCGTGACATGGAAAACTGAGTATCATGCGGATACCATCGCGGCGATTTTTCCGCTAAGCACCGATTCTCCGGAAACATGACAAGAACAGAAGAATGACCGGCCCGGCTGAAAAGAAACAGCTCCTCCACCTTGTCTTCGGCGGCGAACTGAAATCGCTCGGCTCGACCGAATTCCGCGACCTCGCCGCGCTCGACATCGTCGGTATCTATCCCGACTACGCTTCGGCGCATGCGGCCTGGAGGGCGAAGGCCCAGTCCACCGTGGACAATGCCGACACGCGTTATTTCATCGTCCACCTGCATCGGCTCCTCGATCCGGAATCAGCCTCGCCGGGCAAGGATTGATCATGCGCGAGGGAGAAGTTGCCGGTTCGACCGCCAAGCCGGCCCGAAAGCGCAGGCAGGACGGCGCGGCGCGCAGGCTGTGGCGGCGCATCCGCAAGCCGCTCGCCACCTCGCGCTTCACCATGCCCTTCGTGGCGTGGTTCGCGGTGCGGGCCTTCCGGCTGGTCTACTGGACCAATCCGCTTGCCGAAGGCAGCGACGACACGGCGCAGAAGCTGACGCAGTATATGCCCGCGATTCTCACGCAGTGGCACGGCCAGCACCTCTTGTCGACTTTCGATCGGCCCCGCCATATTCCCGTCTCGGTGATGCTTTCCCGCAGCGCCGACGCCGAACTCAACGCGCTGATGATGGAGCGTAACGGTTTCCGCACCGTTCGCGGCTCGGGTGGTCGCGACGGGTCGGCATCGGCCAACAAGGGTGGTGCGCGGGCGCTGATCGCCCTGAAGAAATCGCTCGACGCCGGCAGCACCGTCGCCATGATCGCCGATATTCCGCACGGTACGCCGCGTCAGGCCGGCATGGGCATCATTACGCTTGCCCGCATTTCGGGGCGGCCGATCCTTCCGGTCGCCTATGCCACGAGCCGCCGCAAGGTGCTCGACAAGACCTGGGACAAGACCACCGTCAATCTCCCCTTCGGCCATCGCGCTGTGGTCTTCGGCGAACCGGTCTATGTCGGGCGCGATGCCGACGAGGCGGAACTGGAAGAAAAGCGGCGGGCTGTGACCGCCGGCCTGAACGCCGCAAACGCGAAGGCCTATGCATTGGTTGACGGGCGGCGATGAGCGAAGGGTGGGCACGCGCCGTTCTGGGCGCCTATCGGTGGACCGGGGCGGCGGCCTATCCGCTGATCGGTGGCTATGTTGCCTGGCGCTCCACCAGGGGCAAGGAAGATCCCCTCCGCCGCCGCGAGCGCTACGGCTTCGCCGCCTATCCACGGCCCGCTGGCCCGCTGATCTGGATGCATGCTGCAAGCGTCGGCGAGACCAATGCCGTCATCCCTCTGATCGAACGCATTCTTTCGCTCGGCATCCATATCGTACTGACGACCGGTACGGTGACTTCCGCCAGCGTCGCCTCCGAACGGCTCGGCGATCGCGTGCTGCATCAATATGTGCCGCTCGACCTGAAGCCCGCGGTGCGGCGCTTCCTCGACCATTGGGCGCCCGACCTCGCCATCATCGCCGAATCCGAGATATGGCCGATGACCATTCTTGAACTCGGCGCGCGCCGCGTGCCGCAGGTGCTGGTGAACGGCCGCCTCTCCGACCGCTCCTTCCGTTCGTGGAAGAAGCGTGCTTCCATCGCCGAGGCCCTTTTCGAGAACCTTGCGCATGTGGTCGCGCAGTCGGACCTCGACGCGGAACGTTTCCATACGCTTGGCGCAAGACCGGTCACCGTTTCGGGCAATCTGAAAGTGGACGCCGGGCCTCCGGCCGCTCCCGAAGATGTGCTGGCGGATTTTCACGGCCGCGTCGGCAACCGCGATGTCTGGGCGGCCATCTCCACGCATGAGGGAGAAGAGGCAGTCGCCGCCGACGCGCACAAACTGTTGCATTCCCGCCATCCCGACCTGCTCACCATCATCGTTCCGCGCCATCCCGAGCGTGGCGACGCGCTCGCCGAGCGGTTCGCGTCGGACGGGCTGAAAGTGGCGCGGCGCAGCCTGAACCAGCCTGTCGAAGCGGACACCGATATTTTCCTGGGAGACACGATCGGCGAGATGGGCCTCTATCTGAGGTTGACCGAGATCGCCTTCGTCGGACGCTCGCTGGTCGGCGCCGGCGGGCAGAATCCGCTCGAGCCGGCAATGCTGGAAACGGCCGTTCTTGCCGGGCGCAACGTGCAGAATTTCCGTGAGGCCTATCAGCATCTGATCGACCGCGGCGGTGCCAGGCTCGTCCGCGACCGCGACATGCTCGCCGGCGCCGTCAATTTCCTTTTGAACAACGACCGCGCGCGCCATGAGATGATGGCCGCCGGGCTTGCCGCGGTCGACGAGATGAAGGGCGCGCTGGAACGAACGATGCGGGCGCTCGACCCCTATATCCAGCCGCTTGTGGTCAAGGCACGCCTGGAAGACGGCAACGGCCGCAGGAGGTAGGCCATGTCGGCAGGCCAATCGTGGTGAGCGAGGCGCCTCCTTTCTGGTGGAAGAAGGCGGACTGGCGCGCGGCATTGCTGTCGCCTTTTTCCTTCGTCTATGCGTCGCTTGCGCGCCGAAATCTCCTGAATGCCCCCCGTGAAAAGGTCGCGGTGCCCGTGCTTTGCGTCGGCAATCTTACCGTCGGCGGCGCCGGCAAGACGCCGGTCGCGATCGCGCTCGCCGTCGAGGCGCGCGAAATGGGGTTGAAGCCGGGCTTCCTTTCGCGCGGCCACGGCGGCAGCCATTCCACGCCGCATCTGGTTGATCCGGCGCACGACCGGGCCAGGCATGTCGGCGACGAGCCGCTGCTGCTCGCCCGCCACGCGCCGGTCGTCGTGACCCGCAACCGCGCCGCCGGCGCGCGCCTGCTCATCGAAAAGGGTTGCGATTTCCTGATCCTGGACGATGGCTTCCAGAGCGCGCGCATTCATTTCGACTACGCGCTGATCGTCGTCGACGCCCGCCGCGGCATTGGCAACGGACACACCATTCCCGGCGGGCCGCTGCGCGCCATGCTGGTCGACCAGATGCCCTATGCCGACGCCGTTTTGGCAGTAGGCGAGGGGAGTGGCGCCGACCACGTCGTGCGCATGGCCGCGCGGGCGGGAAAGCCCGTATTCTCCGCGCGCCAGCGGCCGCTTGCCGGCTCCGGCATCGCCGGTCGGCGGGTGCTCGCCTTCGCCGGAATAGGCGACCCGGTCAAATTCTTCCACACCGTCGAGGATGCGGGCGGCGAAATCGCCCTGAAGCGCGCCTTCGCCGACCATCATTTCTACGCTCCCGACGAGCTTGCCGATCTGGCTGCTACGGCACAAAGACGCGAACTCGAACTGGCGACGACGGCCAAGGACGCCGCCCGCATTTTCGACGGGTCGGCGGCGACGAAGAAATTTTTGGACAATGTGCGCGTGGTCGAGATCGACATGGCCTTCGATCCCGACACGATCCCCCGCCAGATCATCGGCGATACGCTGGAGGCATGGCGGGAACGGCGGCTGAAAAGCTGATCAGCGCTTGCGCAGTTCGGGGTGCGCTTCCAGTTCCCGCTCCAGAGACACCGCGCAATCGGCATAGGCTTCCTGCCGGGCGACGCTCCAATATTTCAGTTCGTCGATCGGGATGGCCTCAGCCGTCACCGCGCAGCGCACGAACGCGCCCGGCGAAACGATCTGGAAATCGCCGTCGAGATAACGGATGCGCGCCTCGCGCGCGCCGGGTCCTTCGAAACGGTTCATCATCTGCCTTTGCCCTCTTGTTTTGCGCCACAAATCGCGGCGGAAATCAAGCGGCGCGTCCTTGAGCCGGAGCTATCGCCGCCCGAAAAGCCTTTCGATGTCGGTGAGTTTCAGTTCGATATAGGTCGGACGGCCATGGTTGCATGTGCCCGAACCGGGCGTCGCTTCCATTTGCCTCAGAAGCGCGTTCATTTCCTCCGGTCCCAGCCGCCGTCCCGAGCGCACCGAACCGTGGCAGGCCATGGTCGCGGCGATGCGGTCGATACGCGCCTTCAGCGTGTCGGCGGTGTCGTTCTCGGCGATCTCGTCGGCGAGATCGAGGAGAAGCTGGCGCGCGTCCATCTCGCCGAGCATGGCCGGCGTCTCGCGCACCGCAATCGCGCCCGGCCCGAAGCGCTCGATGCCGAGGCCGAAGCGGGAAAGCGTCTCCGCATGCGCGGCTAACCGCTCCACATCCTCTTCCGGCAGGTCGACGATCTGGGGGATGAGCAGGATCTGCGCCTTCATCGGGTGGGCGTGCAGGGCCTCCTTCATCGCCTCGTAGACGAGGCGCTCATGCGCCGCATGCTGGTCGACGATAACGAGCGAATCCCCGGTCTGGGCGATGATGTAGTTCTCGTGCACCTGCGCGCGTGCTGCGCCGAGCGGTGTCGCCAGAAGTTCCGGCGCTGGCTCGGCTGTGGCGGCGCGCGCATCGGCGCTGGCCGGCGTATCGATCACCGCCTGTCCCGCCTCGCCGAAGCCGCCCGAACCGAACAATGGCCGCTGCGGCGAACTGGCAGGGTCGAAGCCGGCGGCAGGCGCCGGCCGCCATGCCTGCCACGAGCGCGGGCTCGCTTGATGCGCCGCGTGGTCGAATGGCGCGCCGCCCGGCCGGAAAGCGGCATGCATGGCCGTCGCGCCCTCGGTGTTGGCCCGGATGCCGGCCGCCGCCAGCGCCTGCCTGATCGAACCGACGATGAGCCCGCGCAAAAGGCCCGGATCGCGGAAGCGGACATCGGCCTTGGCCGGATGCACGTTGACGTCCACCAGCGCCGGATCCAGCGTCAGGAAAAGCACGGTGACGGCATGCCGGTCGCGCGGCAGGACGTCGGCGAAAGCGCCGCGCAGGGCGCCGGCGATCAGTTTGTCGCGCACCGGCCGGCCGTTGACATAGGCATATTGCGAGAGCGCGTTGGCACGGCTGAAGGAGGGGATCGAGACCCGGCCGGAAAGCCGCACCCCCTCGCGTTCCGCGTCGATCGCGATCGAATTTTCCGGAAAATCCTTGCCGATCACCTGCGCGATGCGGCGAAGCATGCCTTCCTCGCCCTCGCCGGCCGCCGCGAATTCGGTTGCCGAACGGTCGGGCGACGAATAGGCGAAGCGCACCTCGGGGAAGGCGATGGCGATGCGCTTGACCACGTCTGCTATCGCGCTTGTTTCGGCCCGCTCGCCCTTCATGAATTTCAGCCGCGCCGGCGTCGCGAAGAAGAGGTCGCGCACCTCCACTATCGAGCCTCGGTTGGCGGGCGCCGGGCGCACGGCGGAGACAGCGCCGCCGCTGACGTGGATTTCAGCGCCCGCGCCCGCATCCGCCGTGCGCGAGCGGATCATGAGCTTGCCGACCGAGCCGATCGCGGGCAGCGCCTCGCCGCGAAAGCCGAGCGAGCGGATGTCGTGGAGGTCGCCTGCGAGCTTCGACGTGCAGTGCCGCGCCACCGCCAGTTTCAGTTCGGACTCGGGAATGCCGCCGCCGTCGTCCGAGACGCGGATGAGGCCGAGCCCACCGCCGGAGACGACGACCTCCACGCGGGCCGCGCCGGCGTCGAGCGCATTCTCGACAAGTTCCTTGACCACGCTTGCCGGCCGCTCGATCACCTCGCCTGCGGCGATCTGGTTGATCATCGTGTCGGAAAGCTGTCGAATTGCCATGATGGCACTATAGAAGGATTCGGGCCGAGCCGCGAGAGTGGCGAGCGGCGCGCAATCAAACGGGAGTGACGATGAAATCTCTGTTCGGTCCGGCCGCCTGTCTCGGCCTTCTCCTGTCCGGCCCGGCCTTCGCCGGCGCACCGGCGGATGCCGTCCGCTATTTTTACAGCAATATCGGCTCCGAGACCGAACCGGACAACCGCGATCGCTTCACCGGCCTTGCCCGCGCTGCGCTCGATGCCAACGAGCAGGCCGCCAATAGCGGGGGAGCGGCATGCATCGATTTCATCCTGGCGCTCGACAGCCAGGATCTCGATCAAAATGAGATCGACTCTTCCCTTGCGCTAAACGAGACCGCGGACGGACCGTCAGCCAATGTCACTGCCGACTTCACGCTCTTCCGCCAGCCGCACGAGGTCCAATGGTCGCTTCAGGAAGTCGATGGCGTGTGGAAGGTGGCGGATATCGCCTCGCGCACGGGCAATTGGCAGCTCAGCACGCTGAAATGCGGATAGCGACGGGGCGTGACGATTTAGCAGTCGGAACGGAATGCCAGCCTTCGACCGCATCTCGGCTGTTTTAATCAAACTGCGTAGAAGCTAGAGCAATTCCAGGAAAAGTGGGAACCGGTTTTCCGTCCGGAATTGCGTGAAAACAATATGATAGAGCGGTTCCGCGATTCGGAGAAAAGCGGAACCGCTCTAAAACCGGGCGTTGGTTCAAGGAAGGAACAGAGGAGCGGCGAGATGACCTTTGAAGAGGCGATGGACTACGCGCTCACCCTTCCCGATACCGAACGCTCGACCAGATACCGCCAGCCTTGTATTGAGGCAAACGGCAATGGCTTCCTTTTCGTTGGGCATGAGCCGCAGGAAGCCTTTGCGCTACATATGGAGATGGCCACCAAGCAGATCGTGTTGGAAACGCATCCCCAGATTTTCTTCGAGACGGCTCATTACTCCGGTTATCCGATTGTGTTGGTCCGTTATGATGGCCCGGATGGCGATCTCGTCCGCGACATGGTCCGGCGGGCAGCCGATTGGGCGCGAGCGAAAGCGCCGCCGCGACGTAGGTCGTAGTGATTGTCGCCTGAGGTCCACCTTTGCTGATCGGTCTCCGAAAGCTGCCATTCCACAAGTCACCCAAATGCCGCCGCATCGGCGTCCGTCTTCATGGGTATGGACGGATCGGTTTGTGCGCAATATGGATGGGATGTGGTCTGCCGTGGCGCTCGCATTTTTTTGCCGCGTCGCCAAGGCAGGCGATGGAGACGTTCGTTGAATAACGCTGCGCAGGGCGGGTTGGCCCTTCTATTTGCCGCCACGCTCGCAAAAGTGTCGATATCGGGGATTCGATCATGACCGACAACAAGCCGGCCGTAGATGTTACCAAGGACTGGCAAGCAACGCAGGGCCAGAAATCCTCCGCGACGCGCCTTCGCCTTTACGCCGCGCTCTGTTGGATTGTCGCCATTGGCGGCGAGATTGCCGGGATTGTGTTGCTCTACCAGCACAAATTCGACCATGGAAACATGCCGCTGCTGATCGGCATTTTAGTGGGGATCGCGATTTTCGCGATCGCCGGCAACTTGCTGTGGAAGGCGGCCAACAGGCACGATCCGGCCCGCGCATCCGACACGTTCAGGTTCTTCTTTCAAAACCAGCTCGGCGCGATCATCACGCTGATTGCTTTCCTCCCGCTGGTTTTCCTGATCCTGACCGACAAGAACATGGATCCGAAGACCAAGAAGGTTGCCGGCAGCCTCGGCGCTGTCCTTGCCGTGGTCGCGACACTGGTCGGGGTCAGCTACCAGCCGCCGTCGGTCGAGCAGTATACCCAGGACATGAACGCATGCGCGACCCAGATCAAGACCGGGCAGCCGACCACGGCCTGTTCGCCCGATGTCGCCGCCCAGGCGCAGGAGATCGCCACGGACTCCACCGCAGTGGCTGCGGCAACCAAGAACGCCGAACACCCCGCCGGTCAGGATGTCGTCTACTGGATCGCACCGGAAAACGGGGCCAAGAAGTCCGCGGATCCGCATGTCTTCCATCTCTGCGCGGCCGTGAGCCCGCTGAAAGGCAAGACCGTGAACAGCGGCTCCGTGACCGAGGCCTACGCACAGAACGCCATCCGCATCACGAAGCAGATCGGGATGGAACAGAAGCAGTGCGGGTTCACGGTCTCGCAATAAACCTGCTCGCGTTCTATCGCGCCACTATCATGGCGGTCGGATCGCGTCCTTACCCTCGGCCCCGATAGGGCGGCACGCCTGTCTCCGGAAGCCACGCGCCCTCGGGCGGCATGCCGGTCTGCCAGAACACGTCGATCGGTATGCCGCCGCGCGGATACCAGTAGCCGGCGATGCGCAGCCATAGCGGTCCCGCGGCCTCCACCATCCGGCGCCCGATCATGATCGTGCATTCCTCGTGGAAGGCGCCGTGGTTGCGAAAGGAAGTGAGGAAGAGCTTGAAGGATTTCGATTCGACCAGAAGCGCGTCCGGCGCGTAGTCGACGACGATATGGGCGAAATCCGGCTGGCCCGTGACGGGGCAGAGCGAGGTGAATTCCGGGCAGGCGAGGCGGACGATGGCCGGCGGCCCGTCCGCCCTTGCGAAGGGGACGGTTTCCAGAACGGCCTCGTCGGGCGAGGCGGGCTGCTCGGCTTTGGCGCCAAGCCGGGTCAGCGATTTCGTGTCGGTCATGGGCATCCTGCGATGATGTCTTATAGCCCGCGCCGAGATGGGATGGAACCGCATCACCCAGCTTCACGATCGCGCGAGTCCCGAAGAAATTCGTGGTCAGCCCGTTGAAGGACGAGGATGATCGTGCCGCTCCCGCCAAAGGTCGCCGGCGTGAGTGGGCAAAAGGCGCGTGCCTTGCTCCAATCGACCAGCGGAGGAACAGCCATGTTGCGATCTATTGCCGTGCTTGCCTTGCTCCTTGGCCTTTACGCCTGCACGACCACGGGCAATTCGAATAACGCAACCACCGGCCAGATGGAAAACAGTGGCGGCAGCGGCGGCGGCTATTGACCTCTGCCCCGGCGATACGGACCGGCCAAAAATGAAATATTGCCGCGCACGGCCCCGGCGGCGGACAGTCTCTACGCCCTCTTGCCTTCGTGGACGGTGAGGTTGGGCTTCCTGTGCGTCCGCATTTCCAGCCATTGTCCCGCCTGCTCGCCGGGCATCGGGAAAGCGATCGAATAGCCCTGCACGTGCTCGCAGCCGAGCGCCAGCAGCGAGTTCAGCTCTTCCTCGGTCTCCGCGCCTTCGGCGATGATGGAGATGCCGAGACCGCGCGCCAGTTCGGTGATGGCACGCACGATCTTGGAATTGTCGTCGTTGCGGTCGATGTTCTGGACGAAGCGCCGGTCGATCTTGAGCCGGTCGATCTCGTTGGGGTTCACGTGGCCGAGCGAGGCGTAGCCCGTTCCGAAATCGTCGAGTTCCAGATGAATGCCGGCCTTGCGGATAGTGCGCAGCGTCGCCGCGATGCCGGTCTTCTCGTCGTCGAGAATGACGGATTCGACGATCTCCAGCGAAAGCTTCTTTGCCGGAAGGCCGTGTTGTTCGAGCGTTCGGAAGAGGAACGCGGCAAAGTCGGTTTCGCGCAGTTCCGTGCCTGAAACATTGACCGCAAGGCGTCCGAACTGTGTCCCCGCCCGATACCAGCCGGCGGCTTGCGCGATCGCCTTGTCGATGACGATGCGGCCGATGCCGACCATCAGCATCGCCTTTTCCGCGACGGGGATGAATTCGGCTGGCGAGATCATGCCGCGCGTCGGGTGCTCCCACCTTGCCAGTGCCTCGACGCCGGCCACGGTCGCGTTGCTGATGGAAACCTGCGGCTGGAAATGGACGGAGAAAGCGCGTTTCTGGATCGCCTCCCTGATGTCGTGTTCGATCTGCTTGCGATGATCGAGTTCCTTGCGCAACTCGTCGGAAAAGAACGAGAAATGCCCTCCGCCCAGCCGTTTCGCCGAGTAGAGCGCGAGATCGGCATGGACCAGCAGGTCGTCCGGATTGGCGGCGTCGACGGGATAGACGGCGATGCCGCCGCTGGCGCCCGGATGGATGGTGGCGCCGCCGAAATCCATGGGCTCGTTGATTTTGTCGAGGATGCGCCCGGCCAGTGCGTCGATGTCCTCGGTGGCGCCGGCCGCGTTCAGGATCATGACGAATTCATCGCCTCCGAGCCTCACGCACAAATCCGAGGCGCGGCAGGAGGCGCGCATGCGTTCGGCCGTCTTGACCAGCACGAAGTCGCCGGCGGCGTGGCCGAGCGTGTCGTTGATCTGCTTGAAGCGGTCGAGATCGAGTTGCAGCACCGCCAGCCGCTCGCGCCGCCGGGCGGCGACCTTCAGCAGGTTGTCGAAATGGTCGGTCAGGAAGGCCCGGTTATAGAGACCCGTCAGCCCGTCATGCACGGCGATGAATGCCATGGAATTATGCGCGTCGATCAGGTCCGTCGTCCGGCGGCGGATCATCTCGCTCATGGGGCGGAAGATGAAGAGCGCGACGAGGATGATGACGCCGATCGTGGCGTAGAAAAGATAAAGATGCAGCGAAAGCATCCGGTCGAGCCGGGCGTTGGTGAAGGTTGTGATCCGCTCTTCCAGCGCCGTATAGCCGGCAAGCGTCGAGCGCGCCGCCGCCTCGTCGAGATGCGAAGGTACCAGCGTTTCGGCACCTGTCCCGGCCGCCCGCGCTTCAAGCACCTTGGCCAGTCTTTGCCCGTCGGTGGCCAGCGTGGTGGAATAATAATCGAGCCGGTAGGGGGCGGCATAGAGCACATGCCGGATCGCGTCGGCCTCGTCCCTGCCGCCGTCTTTCGTCGTGGCGGAAAGCCTGGCCTTCAGTTCGGCGTAGTCCGATCCGAATTTCGCGTTCGCCGCTTCCAGTGCCCTTACCAGCCTGAATTGTTCGGCCGGTGACGCCTGATCTGTGGCGTTGGCGAGGAAGACGACGCGCTGCGACTGCGCCTTCTGCCCGGAGACGAGCGACAGAAGCCGCATGTCCGCCTGATGGTCGGTCATCATCTGCTGAAGGAGGATATAGGAGGCGGTCGCCATCAGCGCGATAATCGCGAGCGCGATCCAGTACGCGCTCTTGATGATCACGATCAGCCTGCCGGTCGCGCTTCCGGGTTTCTGCTGCGCCATGACCCCTCGCCTTGCAACCCCTTGGCTGGAGACTGAAAGGGGGATTGCATGACAATTCGTTAACGTGACGGCAGCCCCGTCCATCCCGGGTGCCTTCGGCGAGCGGATTCCAAAAGGGTGGTTAGCGTATCCTTTCGCCGCCATCGCGGATTTTGCCGAACGAACGGAAAAAGCTGTTGCCGGCCGCACATTAAGCCTTAGATCGCCGTGCGTCCAATTGGACGCACAAAGGACGATCTAACGTTTTGAATCTGCTGCATCGTGCTTACCGAAAACCGATTCCGATTTTCGGGCCGATGCAGTAGAGTCGCGCCGAAGCGTAATTTTGAACGGAAGTCGCAATGAATATTCAGAAGCCGGCGCATGCCGCGTCCACCCGTGCCTCCTTCAACTGGGAAGATCCTTTCCTCCTCGACGGCCAACTGACCGACGAGGAGCGGATGATACGGGATGCGGCGGCTGCCTTCGCGGCCGACAAGCTCGCGCCGCGCGTCGAGAAGGCCTATCTCGAGGAGAAGACCGACCCCGCGATCTTCTCCGAGATGGGCGCGGCCGGGCTGCTCGGCGTCACCATTCCCGAGGAATATGGCGGCGTCGGCGCGGGCTATGTCTCCTATGGGCTGGTGGCGCGGGAGGTGGAGCGCATCGATTCGGGCTATCGCTCGATGATGAGCGTGCAGTCCTCGCTGGTGATGTACCCGATCCAGGCCTACGGCTCGGAAGAGCAGAGGAAAAAATACCTGCCGAAGCTTGCTTCCGGCGAGTGGATCGGCTGCTTCGGCCTGACCGAGCCGGACGCAGGCTCCGATCCGGGCGGCATGAAGACGCGGGCAGAGAAGACCGCCGGCGGCTATCGCCTGTCCGGCTCCAAGATGTGGATATCCAACGCGCCGATCGCCGACGTCTTCGTCGTATGGGCGAAACTGAAAGGCGATGACGGCAAGGATGCCATCCGCGGCTTTGTGCTGGAGAAAGGCATGAAGGGGCTTTCGGCGCCGAAGATCGAAGGCAAGCTCTCGCTGCGCGCGTCGGTCACCGGCGAAATCGTCATGGAAGGCATCGAACTGGGCGAGGATGCCTTGCTGCCGAACGTCTCCGGCCTGAAGGGGCCGTTCGGCTGCCTCAACCGTGCCCGTTACGGCATCGCCTGGGGGGCGATGGGCGCGGCGGAGGATTGCTGGTTTCGCGCCCGGCAATACGGGCTCGACCGCAAGCAGTTCGGCAAGCCGCTCGCCGGCACCCAGCTTTTCCAGAAGAAACTCGCCGACATGCAGACCGAGATCGCGCTTGGCCTTCAGGGCGCTCTCCGCGTCGGCCGTCTCTTCGACGAAGGCAGGATGGCGCCGGAGATGATCTCCATCGTCAAGCGCAACAATTGCGGCAAGGCGCTCGACATCGCGCGCATGGCCCGCGACATGCATGGCGGCAACGGCATCCAGATCGGCTACCACGTCATGCGCCACGCGCAGAACCTCGAGACGGTCAATACCTATGAGGGCACGCACGACGTGCACGCGCTCATCCTCGGTCGCGCGCAGACGGGCATCCAGGCGTTTTTCTAGGCCGGCGGGCACCGATCGCCACATGGAACGGCGATCGCGTAAGAAGGTCATTCGCCATGTGCGGCAATTCTCCGCCGGGAATAAGCCCGACGGGAAAGGACGGGTCCTTTATCGACGAAACAGAAAAGTTTCCATTCCGGCGAAACTCGCTTTAGGATCGCCGCAAGCCTTCGGGCCAAGAACAAGAAAAACGGGATTTCAACATAATGGGAGTGCAGATCATGAAATCTTTCGGCCTGTCTATCCTGGCCGCCTCGCTTGCCTTTGCGCTGGCGATGCCCGCGCATGCGGGCGAAACGCTTGACCGGGTGATGAAGACCAAGACGCTCACCATGTCGTCCGACCCGGAATATCCGCCGCAATCCTTCCTGAACGACAAGAACGAGATGGACGGCTTCGACGTCGATGTCGGCAAGGAGATCGCGAAGCGCATGGGCGTGGAACTGAAGATCGTCACGCCCGCCTGGGAGGTCATCACCGCCGGCGGCTGGGCCGGCCGCTGGGACATGTCTGTCGGCTCCATGACGCCCACCAAGAAGCGCGCGGAAGTGCTCGATTTCCCGGTGATCTACTACTACACGCCGGCTGCTTTCGCCGTACACAAGGATTCGAAAGTCACCAAGATATCCGAGCTGAACGGCAAGATCATCGGCTCCTGCGGCGGCTGCACCTATGACGCCTATCTGAAGAAGGACCTCGTCATCGACGCGCAGGGCGTGCCGCCTTTCGAGTACCAGGTGACGCCGAAGGAGATCAAACCCTACGACACCGACACCAATGCCTTCGACGACCTGAAACTCGGCGATGGCGTGCGTCTCGACGCGGTCTTCTCGGCGCTGCCCACCATCAACGCCGCGATAAAGCATGGCTACCCGATGCGGGTTGTCGGCGACCCGGCCTTCTACGAGCCGCTGGCGGTCGCGACCGACAAGGGCGACGCCGAATTCAACGCCAGGATCAAGGAGATCGTGGAGGCGATGCACAAGGACGGCACGCTGACCAAGCTCGCCGTGAAGTGGTACGGAACGGACCTCTCGACGCCGGCCAAGACGACGAACTGACGTGTCGAGCGCCGACACGACGCTCAGGCCGGACGCCGAAAGGGCGCCCGGCTCCTGGCTTTACGATCTGAAACCGACGCGGGCCGACTTCATCCTCGTCGCCTGCCTGGCGGTGGTGCTGTCGTGGATGGGGCTGGGCGGCACCCGTGTCGGCGGTCTTTTCGCGCCACTTTTCGGGGGCGCCACCGGCCCCGGCACCGAGCCCGGCTTCGTGCTGGACATCCTGACCGGCATCCTTATCGCGATTGCCGTGTGGGTGAACGTCGCCATCGTGCGGCTCTTGCCCTTCCGCACCCAGATCGTGGTCGTCTGGATAGAGCTTCTTTTGTTGTTCGTCGCCTTTGTCGGCAGCTTCAATCGCGACCTCGGCGTCTGGTTCGAGGAGAGCGACACCGGCCAGACCAACCTCGCTTTCCTGATCACGACAGGGGCGGTGACCACGCTCTATGTGTCGCTGGTCTCCATTGTCATCGCTTGTTGCCTGGCGATGGCGGCAGCACTTGCGCGGCTGTCGAACTCCGGTCCGGCCTATGCCGTCTCGACTTTCTACACCTCGTTCTTCCGGGGTACGCCGCTGCTCCTCCAAGTCTATCTGATCTATCTTGGCCTGCCGACGCTCGGCCGCCAATTCGCACTCGACGCGGTGCCGTCCGGCATCATCGCGCTGTCGCTCTGCTACGGCGCTTACATGGCCGAGATCTTTCGTGCCGGGATACTAGGAGTGCCGCACGGCCAGCGCGACGCCGCCATGGCGCTCGGCCTGCCGCCGGGGCTCACCTTCCGCAAGATCATATTCCCGCAGGCGATGCGCCTCATCGTGCCGCCCACCGGCAACCAGTTCATCGCCATGCTGAAGGATTCCTCGCTGGTATCCGTCATGGGCGTGTGGGAACTGACCAAGACCGCGCAGATCATCGGCAAGCGCGATTTCCGCGTCTTCGAGATGCTGATCGCCGCCGCCGTCATCTACTGGGCGATGTCGATCTGCTTCGAACTCATCCAGTCCCGCATCGAGCGCCATTACGGCAAGGGCTATGTGCGCTGAGGTAGTGTGGCGCCGGAGTTGCGGTCGTGCGAACCCGGAAATGGGTTGGCATTATTTCGTTTCAATCCTACGTCTGATAGTGTTCAATCCTATTTTGCACGATTGGCAATTCAGGAGACGCTCATGCGCAGCACCCAGCAATTCAGTGTCACCCTGCCGAATGAAATGGCGCAGATGGTCAAGGCCAAGGTTTCTTCCGGCGAATATGCCAGCGAGAGTGAGGTCATCCGCGATGGCTTGCGGGCGTTGACGGTACGCGACAAAGCTCTTGATAATTGGCTGCGCACCGAAGTCACCGCCGCGTTTGACGAGTTGAAGGCCGATCCGTCGAAGGGACGAAACCCCGACGAGGTTTTGGCTTCCCTCAAGGTCGAGACCGGGCGCATGAAAGCCCGATAAGGGGATGGCGTATCGCATCGTCTTCTCGCCCATAGCGGAAGTACAGCTTCTGAAATTATACCGTGACATCGCCGAGAGGGGATTGCCTGGCGTCGCGGAAAACTACACGGTCGCCATTGTCGAGTATTGCCGTTCGTTCTCGACTTTCCCTCAACGTGGTGCTCGGCGAGACGATATTCGGCCTGGCCTCAGGACAGTCGGGTACCATCGGCGTGTAACGATAGCATTCGAGGTGACGGACGACGCGGTGAATATCCTTGGCGTCTACTATGGCGGTCAGGATTTCGAGGCTGATTTTCAGGGCGACGACTAAGTGGGTACCTTGGTGCAACCGGCGCAAGGAACGGGCTATTTAATGATCTCGCCCCATTTCGGCCTGACGCCCGGTGCCATATTTCCGATAGACTTGGCCGCCCTTCCGCGCCACATTCCGCCGCAGCCGAGGAGGCGCCATGACCCAGGCATTTCTTTCCCATATCGAAACCGAACTCGCCGGCCTCAGATCCGCCGGGCTCTACAAGAGCGAGCGGGTGATCACCTCGCCGCAATCGGCCCATATCCGCTCGGCCGGGCAGGATGTCCTCAATTTCTGCGCCAACAACTATCTCGGCCTCGCCGACAGCGCCGCACTGGTCGACGCGGCCAAGGACGGGCTCGAGCATTACGGCTACGGCATGGCCTCGGTGCGCTTCATCTGCGGAACGCAGGAGGTGCACAAGCAACTCGAAGCCAGGATATCCACCTTCCTCGGCATGGAGGACACGATCCTCTACTCCTCCTGCTTCGACGCCAATGGCGGCCTGTTCGAGACATTGCTCGGCGAAGAGGATGCCGTGATCTCGGACGCGCTCAACCATGCCTCGATCATAGACGGCGTGCGGCTGTCGAAGGCCAAACGCTA
>JAKDNM010000068.1 GCA_030456445.1 Hyphomicrobiales bacterium | reverse complement strand
TTACCCCACCAACTAGCTAATCCAACGCGGGCTCATCCAACTCCGATAAATCTTTCTCCCGGAGGACGTATACGGTATTAGTCCAAGTTTCCCTGGGTTATTCCGTAGAGCTGGGTAGATTCCCACGCGTTACTCACCCGTCTGCCGCTCCCCTTGCGGGGCGCTCGACTTGCATGTGTTAAGCCTGCCGCCAGCGTTCGTTCTGAGCCAGGATCAAACTCTCAAGTTTAAGAGATTTTGATTTTGGCTTATTTGGTCACGCATGAATCGACGAGAACATTCACACCTTGATCCGCATCCCGAAGGATACGGAAAAAGCGTAACTTTTCTCTCGAAACGTGTACCGCCAAAGTCTCTTGTTGGAACCATGTCACCCCTGGCGGGGATCGTGATTCCGCGAGCCTCTGCCGCCCACGTTTCTCTTTCTTCAATATTCAATTGTCAAAGATCCGACAGTGCGAACGCATTGTCGCGGGCTCGTTTGCTTTTGGCTCCCGGCCCTTTAGAGTGTCGCTCACGCGGCTCTCTTTGAGATTGAACAAGAGCGAGCGATTTGGCCGCCAGCGGCGCGCCGCCCTCGTTGTGAGGCGTATATAGTCGGGGGGGCTTCGGACTGTCAACAGCGATTGCGAGTTTTTTTGAATTATTTACGACAGCCTCGCTGACCCTGCGTCAGCTCTTCCGGGGCTGCCCGCATGGATCGCTGGAGGCCATCCCGCGAAGTCACATTCGAGCCCCATTCGCTTCCTATCCCGGCTGTACCGCCCGACCATCCAGGAACAGGCCGGTGGACGTGGCCCTGAGTTGTGCGGATCGGGCGGCGTTCGTTGACTTCGCCGCGTT
Organism: Hyphomicrobiales bacterium; assembly: GCA_030456445.1. Taxonomy (GTDB): domain Bacteria; phylum Pseudomonadota; class Alphaproteobacteria; order Rhizobiales; family Rhizobiaceae; genus Mesorhizobium_L. Next base: position 19,090 of record JAKDNM010000068.1, on the reverse strand, counting down.
CGGCAGGCAATTTCTGCATAACAAGTCGGCGACCGGCCGCTACTGGCTGCCCGACATAATGACATAATAATAAGCCGGCGCCAGTCCGGGGGACATTCCCTAAGAATGCAGGACATCGAGCTGAGCATAGCGGGCATGGGCGAAGAACCGCCGCTGATCGCCGATGGCCGCGCAGGCCCGCCGGACAGGCGGGAAATCTCGGCCCGATGGCTTTCGGGAACTTTCCTGACCGGCCTCACCTCCAGCGTCCTCATGGGCGTGGCGCTGTTTGCGGCGCTTGACGGGCGCGAGCAGCTCGCAACCCCGCCCGAGATCGCCCGCATCGCTGCCGTCGCCCATGAGGCGGGCTCCGGCGAAAAGGCAAAAACCGACCGGCTCTCCCCTCCCCGCGCTGTCGCCAAGGCTCGCGACAAGCGGCGCATGGAGGTGTCGACCGTCACCAAGATCGGTGACCGCGACGTCGTGCGCATGGTGCCCTTCATAGAGATCAAGATGGCGCTTGCCGCCGGCCACACCACCAACCGCGCCTATCCGCCCTTCAGTCCGCGCGAGATATTCGCGGAGGACGGCGCCGAGCAGACCGCGACGACCGGGCTGATCTACGGCGCCAAGGTGGACAGCGAGGTAAGCCTCAAGTCGGGCGATTTTCCGATCGACACCGCCAATTTCGACGAAAGCACCGGGCTGAACAGCGACGAGGTCGAGAAGGTGGTGCGCACCGCCGGGGCCGGGCTGACCGACGGCGATGTCCGGGTGGAGGCGCTGCATTATGTCGACCCGCAGCGCTTCGGCGATTCCGAATCGCTCGCCAAGGGCTCGCTGGCCGCCCAGCTCGGCGTCCACATCGTCCAGGAAAACGTCTCCATCGCCCGGAAGGACAGCGACGCCGATTCCACGGAGGGTTTCGCCGAGGACCTTATTCCCTTTACCGGGGACAAGGACATAACCCAGGCCTTCGCCGATGCCGGCTATACCGAAGAGGACGCGAGCGGCATGGCCGGAGCCATCGCCAAACTGCTTGATACCTCGACGCTGAAAGCCGGCAGCGTGCTGCGCGTCGGTGTGGAGACCAGGGATGGCGAGAGCCATATCGTCCGCACCAGCGTATACGACCACACAAGGCACCTTCTGACGATAGCGCTCGACGATCGCCAGCAATATGTGCCGGCCAACGAGCCCGAACCGGACCCCGACATCGCCACCGCCTTCGACGCCTCTCCGCCCGTCGCTGTCAGGGGGGACCTGCCGACGATCTATGACGGCATCTACCGGACCGCCTATTCCTACGGCATGTCCGAAGAGATGACCCGGCAACTCATCAAGATCATGGCGTCGGACGTCGACTATCAATCGCGCCTGTCGCCCGCCGACCGGCTCACCGTGCTGTTCTCGCAGCCCGACGACGACGGAAAGGCCTCCGACGAATCCGAACTGCTTTATGCCAGCGCCACATTCGCCGGTACGACCCGTACCTATTATCGCTTCCAGACGACGAACGGCTCGGTCGACTATTTCGACCAGGAGGGCAAGAGCGCCCGCCAATTCCTGTTCAGGAACCCTGCTCCGGGCGCCCGCATCAGCCGCGGCTTCGGTATGGAGCGCCACCCTATCCTCGGCATCATGCGCATGCATACCGGCGTCGATTACGCCATCCGCCGCGGCACGCCGATCCTCGCCGCCGGCAACGGCGTCGTGGAGAAGGCCGGCTGGGCGTCAGGCTACGGCAAGGAGACCGAGATTCGCCACGCCAACGGCTATGAGACGGTCTACGCGCACCAGAGCGCCTTCGCTTCGGGGATAGAGCCGGGCGTCCATGTCCGCCAGGGCCAGGTGATCGGCTATGTCGGCTCGACCGGCCTGTCGACCGGCCCGCATGTCCATTTCGAGATCAGGATCAACAATCGCCCGGTCGATCCGCTCCGCGTGCGCCTGCCTGTCGGCCACACCCTGAAGGACAAGGAACTCGTTGCCTTCAAGAAAGAGCGCGACCGCATCGACGATCTGCTGAAGGAAGAGGACAAGGGCACGATGAAGATGGCGAGCCAGTCTTAAGAACCCCGCCTCTCGGCCGCCCGGCCGCCGATACGGTCTCAATCGATGAACTGCACCCACACGCCGGGACTGACCATCTTCGCCAGTTCCTGCGCGTCCCAATTGGTCAGCCTGACGCAGCCATGCGAACTGGTCTTGCCGATCGTGTCGGGATTGGGCGTTCCGTGGATGCCGTAGGTCGGCTTGGAAAGCGCGATCCACACCGAACCGACCGGGCCGTTCGGTCCCGGCGGAATGGTGAGCACCTTGTCATTGTTGCCCTGCTTGAAGTTGATTTTAGGGTTGTAGGTATAGGTCGGGTCGAGCGTGACGCTCTCCACCTTCACCGTGCCGGAGGGCGACGGCGTATCGGTCGAGCCGATCGTAGCGGGATAGGATGCGATCAGCTTGCCGTCCGCATCATAGGCGAAGACCTCTTCCAGTTTCTTGTTGGCGACGATGCGTGCCACCGTGCCCGTTCTCGGCGCACCGACATTCGCCACGCGAATAACCGTTCCGGGCCGGTTGAAATTGGCGTTTGGGTTGAGCTGTTTCAGATAATTCTCGTCCATGTGGAAACGCTCGGCAAGCATCTCCGGGACCGAGGCATAGCCGAGCCGGTCGAGTTTCGCCTTGGCGCTGTAGTCCGACGGAACCGAAGCGATATAGGGACCCGCCGCATCCGCATTGACGATGGTGTAATTCTTGAAGGCCGGACCGCCGGTTGCATCGAGCGCTTTCTTGATCGCCTGGCCGTCGGCCGTATCAAGCGCCTGCCCTGTGATTTCCTTGTAGGCGGCGAGCGCCTTTCGCGCATTGCCGCCAAAGCGCCCGTCGATGACGCCGGGTGATGCGCCGGCACGGTCGAGCACGATCTGGACGCGGGCGATCGATTCGGCCGAGACGATGGGGCTGAGCGCCGGAGCCTGCTGCACGAAAGGCTCGTGGACGGCCGGCGGCTGGCCGGCGGGCGGCTGCAACGCGCCGAAGTCGCGGCCGACAGCGGCCGAATCCGGCTGGGAAGGTTCCTGTGACGCCATGCGCGAATTGGAATCCGCACCTTCGGTCGGAGGCAGGGGTTCCGCATCGTTTCGACGCGACGGCAATTGCTCATAAACGCCCGGCCGGGTTTCCTCGAAACGCGGCGCCTGTCTCGACGCTTCGATCGGCGGCGCCGGTCGCCGCCTTATCGGGCGATCATAGTCGGGCTGCGGCAATTGCCGCGGTGCCTCGTCGTAATAGCCTTCGTCGTAGTAGCCGCCATCTTCGCGCGCATAGCCGCCATAGCGCCGCGCGTCCCCCTCCACGACGGAGCGGCCATAGCCTGCACGCGGCCGCCGCCGTTCGGAAGGCAGCACGTCGATCACCTGCCCCGTGTAGGCATCTACGACCACCCGACGCCCGGAATCGTCAGTGTAGACCTCGACCTCGCGTGCCTGCGCCAACTGCACACCGGCCTTCGGCGGCATCGTGACGGGGGTCGCGCTCCCCGCTTCACCAGACGCAAAAGCCGGGCCGGCGGCACCCGCCAGCACGAAAAGGCACAGGACAAGAACGGGTTTCCTGACATTCATCTGCTAAGAACTCCCCAGCCGACATCCGGTTGCACGACGCTTCCGCCATGTTTCCGACCCGGATACTACCTGCGCGATGAACCGGGCATGAAAATGACGGTCATGTGGCGGGGCATGCGCCGTCTTCAAAAGAACGCCCCTCGCGCGCGATGCCGAGGGGCGTTCGATGTTCTCCTAAACCGGCAAAGCTCAGGCTGCTTCTTCCGCCTCGGCCGCCTCGGCGTTCCTGCCTGCCGGCGCTGCCTTCGCACGGAAATTCAGCCGGTCCGAGCCTGCCGTGATAACCACCGTGGAACCGTCCCTGATCTCGCCGCCGAGTATCTTTTCGGCCAACGGGTCCTGCAATTCCTTTTGTATCACCCGCTTCAGGGGCCGCGCGCCATAGGCGGGGTCGTAGCCCTTGTTCGCCAGCCACTTGATCGCGCTCTCGTCGAGGTCGAGCGTGATCTTACGGTCGGTAAGGAGTTTCTCCAGCCGCTTGAGCTGGATCTCCACGATCTGGCCCATGTCCTGCCGGCGCAGCCGATGGAACAGGATGATCTCGTCGACACGGTTCAGGAATTCGGGCCGGAAATGCGCCCGTACCACGCCCATGACCTCGTCGCGAACCTTGTCGACATCCTCGCTCTCGCCAAGATTGACGAGATATTCGGAGCCGAGATTGGACGTCATGATGATCAGCGTGTTGCGGAAATCGACCGTGCGGCCCTGTCCGTCGGTCAGCCGGCCGTCATCGAGCACCTGGAGCAGGACGTCGAAGACGTCCGTATGCGCCTTCTCGATCTCATCGAAGAGCACGACCTGATAGGGCCGGCGGCGGACGGCCTCGGTCAGCATGCCGCCTTCTTCGTAGCCGACATAGCCGGGAGGCGCGCCGATCAGCCGCGCGACCGAGTGCTTTTCCATGAACTCCGACATGTCGATGCGCACCAGGGCGCTCTCGTCGTCGAACAGGAAGTTGGCCAGAGCCTTGGTGAGTTCCGTCTTGCCGACACCGGTGGGACCGAGGAACATGAACGAGCCGATCGGCCGGTTCGGGTCCTGCAGACCCGCGCGGGCGCGCCGGACCGCCTTGGACACCGCCTGCACCGCCTCGCCCTGGCCGACGACGCGCCTTGCGATCTCGTCTTCCATGCGCATGAGCTTTTCGCGATCGCCTTCCAGCATCTTGTCGACCGGAATGCCGGTCCAGCGCGATACGATATGGGCGACATGGTCGGGCGTCACGGTCTCCTCGACGAGTGCGCCCCTGCCGTCTTGCGCCTCCGCTTCTTTCAGCTTCTTCTCAAGGTCGGGAATCTTCCCATAGGCAAGCTCGCCGGCGCGCTGAAATTCGCCCTTGCGCTGGGCGATGGCAAGTTCGTTGCGCGCCGCGTCGAGTTCCTTCTTGAGATCGGCCGCTTCGCCGAGCTTGGTCTTCTCGGCCTGCCATTTGGCGGTCAGCGCACCGGATTCCTCCTCGATGCCCGCGAGTTCTTTTTCGAGCCGCTCCAGCCGGTCCCTGGAGGCTTCGTCCTTCTCGACCTTCAGCGCCTCGCGCTCGATCTTGAGCTGCATGATGCGCCGATCGATCTCGTCCAGCGCTTCCGGCTTGGAATCGACCTGCATCCTGAGCCGCGACGCCGCCTCGTCCACGAGGTCGATCGCCTTGTCGGGCAGGAAGCGGTCGGTGATGTAGCGGTTGCCGAGCGTCGCCGCCGAGACCAGCGCCGAATCGGAGATACGCACCTTGTGGTGCTGCTCGTATTTCTCCTTCAACCCGCGCAGGATGGAAATCGTGTCCTCGACCGTCGGTTCGGCGACGAAGACCGGTTGGAAACGGCGGGCGAGCGCCGCATCCTTCTCGATATATTTGCGGTATTCGTCGAGCGTGGTCGCGCCGACGCAGTGAAGTTCGCCGCGCGCCAGAGCCGGCTTCAAAAGGTTCGAGGCGTCCATCGCGCCGTCGGCCTTGCCGGCGCCGACCAGAGTGTGCATCTCGTCGATGAACAGGATGATCTCGCCATTGGCCGAAGTGACCTCGTTGAGCACGGCCTTCAGCCGTTCCTCGAACTCGCCGCGATATTTCGCGCCCGCGATCAGCGCGCCCATGTCGAGCGCCATCAACTGCTTTTCCTTCAGGCTCTCGGGCACGTCGCCATTGACGATCCTGAGCGCCAGCCCTTCCGCGATCGCGGTCTTGCCGACGCCCGGCTCGCCGATCAGCACGGGATTGTTCTTGGTGCGCCTGGACAACACCTGGATGGTGCGGCGGATTTCGTCGTCGCGGCCGATGACCGGATCGAGCTTGCCGGCGCGCGCATCCGCCGTCAGGTCGCGGGCATATTTCTTCAATGCGTCGTAGGCCTGTTCGGCGGAGGCCGAATCGGCGGTGCGGCCTTTACGAATCTCGTTGATCGCCTGGTTGAGGCCCTGCGGCGTCACCCCGGCCTTGGCCAGGATTTCAGAGCTCTTTGCCGACTTTTCCATGGCAAGCGCCTGCAAAAGCCGTTCGACCGTGACGAAACTGTCGCCCGCCTTCTTCGCCAGTTCCTCGGCGGTGGAAAAGACCTTGGCGAGCGGCTGCGCCATATAGAGCTGGCCGTTGCCGCCCTCGACCTTGGGCATTGCATCAAGAGCGGCATCGACGCCCATTTCGACGTCGCGCGGACGCCCGCCGGCGCGCTCGATCAGCGATGCGGCAAGGCCTTCATCATCGTCGATCAGCGCCTTCAGCACATGCTCGGGCGTAAACTGCTGATGATCGCGATTGAGTGCGTATTGCTGCGCGGACTGGATGAACCCCCGGACGCGCTCGGAGTATTTCTCGACATTCATTCTTGTCTCCATTCCCCGACCGGCCCGCTTTGCGGCACCGACCGGTTTCCAGATGACGGACTCCCCCGCGCGATGAATCAAATGTCAAAGGATCGCGGGCTTTCAACCCCCGATCGAGGCAAGTCCATTGTAGCGCTGATATGGGGAGAAGGTGCCTGCCCCTCAAGATGAGGGACAAGAGAAATCGCGGGCGGATCGGACGGCGCCACCCACAAAGTAAAACGGCGGCCGATGGCCGCCGTCCGGTGAAATCCGCCGAGAAGAGAAACCTACTCGGCCTGCTCCACGGTGCCGCTCTCGGCGGGCTGTTCCACCGCGCCCGCGGCGTCGGCCTCCGCGGTCTGAGTGCCGACAGGCTTGCGACGCGGCCGGCGGGGCCGGCGCGGGGCGGGGCTCTCCTCGCTCGCGACGGCTTCCGGCGCATGTTCGCTGTCTGCATGCTCGCCCTGGCCGTTGCTTGTCGCTTTCGCGGAAGGCTGGGGCTGCTGGCCGGCACCGTTATGATGGCTGTTATAGGCGAGTTCGGCGGGCGTCCCCTCGATAACCGGCTGCGGGCCGCTGCCGTCATTGGCATAATGCTGGCGGGGCGCGCGCGAACCGTTCACGGTCGCACTTTCACTGCGCTGCCCCTCGCCATGCTGACCATGGCTGTGCTGCCCGTCGCTGTGTTGTCCTTCGCCGTGCTGCCCGTCGCCGTGCTGATCATCCTCGGCATCCTCGTCCGTTTCGTCACGGGTATCGCGAGCCTGCTGGACAGCCATCTGCGCCTGCGCGGCAGCGATGATGCGGTTATAATGCTCGGCGTGCTGCAGATAATTCTCAGCCATGACGCGGTCGCCCGAAGTCTGTGCGTCGCGCGCCAGCGTGGTATATTTTTCAGCGATCTGCTGGGCGGAGCCGCGGATCTTCACATCGGGTCCGTTGCTCTCGTAGCTGCGCGTGAGGGGATTGGGGCCCCTGCGGTTGCTGTTGTTGTTACTACTATTGTTATTATTATTATTGTTGTTGTTGCGCCCACGCATGCGCCTGTTCTGCTGTCCTGGCCTCATACCATTCTCTTTTTTGAAATATGTCCGGGCATCGGAGAACGCGGATCTCTTACCGTCCGTATCGCGTTGCGTTGTCGGCTTTCAACTGCGCGCAAAGGCAGCCGCCACGTGCCGAATCCAAAAATCGTTTCATGTCACTTTGCCGGACGATCCCCGCACGACGACAAGGCGTCTTTCACGCAAGAAGGCAGCTTGTTTCAACGGGAACCGAATCGCCTAGAGCACTGCCTGCTTCGTCTCATCCGGTTGCCGGAACCTAGCTGCATTCGCCATGAATGCCAAGCCTTTTTTCGCAACCGCGAAAACCCCGCTCAATGCCCGGCAAACAGCAACGCCCGCTCGTTTCCGCCGAGATCCTTTGCGCTTCCTTTCAGCACAAATCCTTCGGCCTCGAAAATCCCGATCACGCCCTGCCGTTGGTCGAAACCGGTCTCGACCGCCACGCGGCCGCCCTCTTCCAGATGTCTCCCGGCTCCAGCCGCAATCGTGCGGTAGGCGCCAAGCCCGTCCAGGCCTCCATCGAGCGCCGTCACGGGGTCATGGTCCCGGACCTCGGGAGCCAGCATTCCGATATCCCTCGTCGGGATATAGGGCGGATTCGATACAATGAGCGTAAAATGACCGTCCACGGCCTCGAACCAGTTCGACACGATGCGGCCGAAACGGTCCTTCATACCGTTGATATCGGCATTGAAAAGCGCCGTTTCAAGCGCTTCGGCCGAAATATCCGTGCCGAGCGCCATCGTTTCGGGAATTTGCGAAAGAAGCGCCAGCGCGATAGCGCCGGTGCCCGTGCCAAGATCGAGGATGCGGCAGTCCTTCCGCCCGGCGGCCTTCTCCCTCAGGAAGGGCAGGCACAGATCGACCAGCGCTTCCGTATCGGGGCGCGGCTCCAGCGTCGCTGGCGAAAGGCGAAGGTCGAGCCCGTAGAATTCGCGCCGGCCAAGGATGCGGTGCACCGGTTCATGCGCGATGCGGCGGCGAAGCGCGGTCTCTATAGCGGCGGCAATTCCCGAACCGACCATGCGATCGGGGTTCCCGATCGCATCGATGCGCCGCGTAGCGGTGAAATGCTCGACAATCAGGCGGGCATCGAGCACGGCGTTCTCGATGCCGGCTTCTACCAGTCGATCCCTCGTTTCGCGGTGAAGGGCGCCAAGGCTTGTCACGAAAGCGCCATGAAGGGAAAGCGGCGAAACAGGATCACCCCTCCGACTCGGCCGCCATCAGCCTCGACTGATGGTCGGCGGTCAGCGCGTCGATGATCTCGTCGAGATCGCCTTCCATGACCCGGTCGAGCTTGTAGAGCGTCAAATTGATGCGATGGTCGGTCACCCGCCCCTGCGGAAAATTATAGGTCCGGATCCGCTCCGACCGGTCGCCCGAACCGACCTGCAGCCGACGCGCCTCGGAGCGCTCGTCGTCCGCCTTCATGCGCTCCATATCGTAGAGGCGCGCACGCAGGATCTGCATAGCCCGCGCCCGGTTCTGGTGCTGCGACTTCTCCGCTTGCACCACCATGATGCCGGTCGGCAGATGCGTGATGCGCACGGCCGAATCGGTCGTGTTGACGTGCTGGCCCCCGGAACCCGACGCGCGCATCGTGTCGATGCGGATATCCTCGGAGCGTATCTCGATATCGACTTCCTCCGCCTCCGGCAGCACCGCCACCGTCGCGGCGGAAGTATGGATGCGCCCGCCCGCTTCCGTCTCCGGCACGCGCTGTACCCGATGCGTGCCCGATTCGAATTTCAGCCGCGCGAACACGCCCTTGCCGGACACGGCGGCGATGATCTCCTTGTAACCGCCGACTTCGCCATCGCTCGCCGAGACGATCTCGATTCGCCAGCCACGGTCGGCGGCGTAGCGCTCGTACATGCGAAAGAGACTGCCGGCGAAAAGAGCCGCCTCGTCGCCCCCGGTGCCGGCGCGGATTTCGAGGATGGCGTTCTTGTCGTCGGCGGCATCCCTGGGCAGGAGCAGGATGCGGATATCGCCCTTCAATTCCTCGATCTTCTCCTCGACCCCGTCGATCTCGGACGCCGCAAGCGCCCGCATCTCCGCATCCGATCCCTTGTCGTCGGACATGGCTTCGAGGTCGGCGAGTTCCTTCCCGGCACCGTGCAATTCGCGGATCTTCGTCGCCAGTTCCTGAAGCTCGGCATATTCGGACGCGAGCTTGACATAGGTTTCAGGATCGGCGCCCGCCGACATCCTCGCTTCGATCAGGTCGAAGCGCTTCAGCACCTGGTCCATCCGTTCGGCAGGTAGGTCGATCATAGCGGAATGTCGTGTTTCCCGGCGAATTCTTCGAGCAGGCCGCGTACATTCGTCCCGCCGTCCGGCCGGCCAAGAAGATCGTCCAGCATCGCCGCCAGTTCCTCGGCCGGCAGTTCGGCCAGCATCGCCTTTACCGGACCGATCGCCGCCGGCGACATCGAGATCGAACGATAGCCGAGCCCGACAAGCGCCATCGCCGAAAGCGGACGGCCGGCAAGCTCGCCGCACAGCGTAACCGGCGTCTCGGATTTTCGACCCGCCTCGACGATCTGCTTCAGTACCCTCAGAAACGGCACCGATAGCGGATCGAAGCGGTCCGAAAGAAGCGCGTTTCCACGATCCGTGGCTGTGACGAACTGGAAGAGATCGTTCGAACCGACCGAGACGAAATCGACGGCCTTCATCAACTCGTCGAGCTGCCACATCAGCGCCGGCACTTCCAGCATCGCGCCGAGCTTCAGGCTCGTCGGCAGGTGATGGGCGAAGCGCGACAGGTAGCGCACCTCGCGGTCGATCAGTTCGCGCGCCTGGCGGATTTCGCCGATCTCGGTCACCATCGGGAACATCACCTTGAGTTCGCGTCCGCCCGCCGCCTTCAACAACGCGCGAATCTGCGTCCTCAGGAGCGCCGGCCGATCGAGCGTCAGCCGGATGGCACGCCAGCCGAGCGCCGGATTCTCCTCCGGCTTGGTGCTCTTGAAATAGGGAAGCACCTTGTCGCCGCCGATATCGATGGTGCGGAACGTCACCGGTTTGTCGCGCGCCACGTCGAGCACGTGCCTGTAAAGCTCCTCCTGCTGCTCGGCGCGCGGGAAGGTCGCCGCGACCATGAACTGCAATTCGGTGCGGTAAAGGCCGATGCCGGCCGCACCCGATTCAGCCAGTTGCGGCAGGTCGACGGCAAGGCCCGCATTCATCATCAGATCGACCGCCACGCCGTCCTTCGTCGCCGACGGCCGGCCGCGCAATTCGCGATAAAGCTCCTGGCGCTTGGCGCGGAAGCGCACCTTCTCAGCATAGGCCGCCTCGACATCCGATTGCGGCCTCAGATGCACGCGGCCCGCATCTCCGTCGACGATGATCGCATCGCCGTTTTCCGCCATGGAGACCGCGCCGGTCACCTGGCCGGCGACGGGTATGCCCACCGCGCGCGCCACGATGACGATGTGGCTGGTGATGGCGCCGTCCTCCAGCACCAGACCTCGCAGCCGCTCGCGCGGATAGTCGAGCAGTTCCGCCGCGCCCATGGAACGGGCGACGATGATCGCATCTTTCGGCAATTGCTCGGCCAGCGCTTCAGGTCCGCGCCCCATCAACTGCCGCAAGAGCCGATTGGCGAGATCGTCGAAATCGCTCATCCGCTCACGCATATAGGGGTCGGTCATGTGCATCATGCGCGCGCGCATGTCCGATTGCACCTTCTCGACCGCCGCTTCCGCCGTGAGGCCGTTGCGCACCGCCTCTTCGATGCGCCGCACCCAGCCCTGGTCGTGCGCGAACATCCGGTAGGCCTCGAGCACGGCCCGGTGCTCGCCTTCCGACGCCACCTCGCGGCGCGACAGCATGTCGTCGATGGAGAGCCTGAGCGAGCCGAGCGCGCTTTCCAGCCGCCTTATTTCTTCCTCGCTGTCCTCGTTGAACAGGTTGGTGACCACGATACGGGGCTCGTGCAGCACGACATGGCCGAGCCCGATGCCCTCGTTGAAGGCAAGGCCGGTGAAACTCGTCGGCCGGCTGAGGTCGAGGTCGAGGCCGGGCCTGGACAGCCGCGCCAGATCGCCGGTGGCGATCATCTCCGCGATCACCATGGCCGTCGTCTCGAGCGCTTCGAGTTCGTCCTCGCGATAGTTGCGCTTGGTCCGGTTCTGGACCGTCAGCACGCCGAGCGTGCGGCCCGCGCGGAGGACGGGAACACCCAGGAACGAATTGTATATCTCCTCGCCCGTCTCCGGCAGGTAGGCGAAGGCGGGATGCTTTTGCGCATCGGTTAGGTTGAGCGAGCGCGCGCTTGCGGCGATCGTGCCGACGAGGCCCTGCCCGATCTGCAGCTGCGCCCGGTGCACGGCGCCCGGGTTCAGGCCTTCCGTGGCATAGAGTTCGAGAACGGAATCGGCACGCAGCACGTAGAGCGAGCAGACCTCCGCCACCATGTTGGAGGCGATTTCGCGCACGATGCGGTCGAGCCGTTCCTGCGGCTCCAGCGGCTCCGCCATAAGCTCGCGCAGCCGCCGCAAGAGCACGCGCGGACCGCCGCCAATGTCTCGCATCATGCATTTTCTCCAACGGTTCCAAAGCGGCGCCCGCCTGCCGCGGACACCGCCGGAATCGAAACGAACGGTTCGTCTGTTTTAGACGATAGGTTAATGCTTATCGAGCCCGTAAACGGAATGCAAAGTGCGAACCGCAAGTTCCGTGTAGGGCCCGTCGATCAGGATGGATATCTTGATCTCCGACGTGGTGATGGCGCGGATATTGATCGCCTTTTCGGCCAACGCCTTGAAGGCTGTCGCCGCCACGCCCGCATGGCTCCTCATGCCGATGCCGATGACCGACACTTTCGACATGCCGTCATCATGCTGGACGGCGTCGAAGCCGACCGTATCACGCACCGTTTCGAGCACGGCGAGCGCCCGGCCGACATCGGCGGAAGGAACGGTGAATGTCATGTCCGTGCGCGATCCGTCCTCGGAGATGTTCTGCACGATCATGTCGACATTGATGCCGGCATCGGCGAGCGGACCGAATATGCCCGCCGAGACGCCGGGGCGGTCGGCGAGGCGCCTCAGCGAAATCTGCGCTTCGTCCTTGGCATAGGCGATACCGGTGACGACCTGCTGTTCCACGATTTCATCCTCATTGCAAATGAGCGTTCCGGGCGGGTTGATCGCGTCGCACATGCCGGGCGCGTCCGGATCCTCGAAAGACGAGCGCACGAAGGTCCGCACGCCGTGTACCATGGCAAGCTCGACCGAGCGCACCTGCAATACCTTGGCACCGAGCGAAGCCATTTCCAGCATTTCCTCGAAGGAAATCTTCGAAAGCCGGCGTGCCTTGGGCTCGATGCGCGGATCCGTCGTATAGACCCCGTCGACATCCGTATAGATGTCGCAGCGATCGGCCTTGACCGCCGCCGCGATCGCCACCGCGCTGGTATCGGAACCGCCGCGGCCCAGCGTCGAGATGCGGTTGTCGGGCGACAGACCCTGGAACCCGGCGACGACCGCCACCTGTCCCTCGCCGAAGCGCTTGATCAGGAAGGAACCGTCGATCTCCTCGATGCGCGCCGCGCCATGCGCATTGTCGGTACGGATCGGGATCTGCCAGCCCTGCCAGGAACGCGCGTGGACGCCCATCGACTGCAACGCTATGGCGAGCAGGCCCGACGTGATCTGTTCGCCCGAGGCGACGATCGCGTCGTATTCGCGCGCATCGAAAAAGGGACTGTTTGCGCCGGTGGCCTTCGGCATGCCCTTGACCCAGCCGACGAGTTCGTTGGTCTTGCCCGACATGGCCGAGACCACCACCGCCACGTCGTGGCCGGCATCGACCTCGCGTTTGACATGCCGCGCCACATTATGGATGCGGTCGAGGTCGGCGACGGATGTCCCGCCGAACTTCATCACGATGCGCGCCATGGACGGAAGAACGCTTTCTTGGCAGCCTGCTCAGGCTTTTCCGGAGATTGGAAGGAAAGCACCCCGGCTGGCCGAGGCACGAAATTCGCCGGTTCCATAGCCAAATCGGCCGCGCTTCGCAAGCGAGCGCGCGAGCGGCAAGCTCAATCGTTCGCGACGAGGACCACGCTTTCCGGATCGAGACGCACGGCGACTTCCGCTCCGACCGCGTGCGGCCGATTCACGTCGGCGTCGGTGGCGAAAAGCTCCGCCTCGGGTGAAACGGTGGTGACGGTGTATTCCATATGGTCGCCGAGATAGGCAGCCTTGGTTACCCGCCCCTCGATCGCGCCCTTTCCATCAGAAGCGGCCGCCAGCCGCACCGCATGCGGACGCACGGCGAGCGCCGCCGCGCCGGGTACGATGCGGCGATGCGGCAGGTCGAGCGACAGCGGCCCCACCCGCACCTCGGCCACCTCGCCGTGATGCTTACCCACCGTCGCTTCGAGCAGATTGGCATCACCCATGAAATCGGCGACGAAGCGGCTGGCTGGAGCGTTATAGAGTTCGCGCGGCGTGCCGTCCTGGGCGACACGCGCCGAACGCATGACGATGATGCGGTCGGAGACCGCCAGCGCCTCCTCCTGGTCGTGGGTGACATAGACAACGGTCAGCGCCAAATCCTGCTGAAGCCCGCGGATTTCGTCGCGAACCCGGCGCCTGAGCTTGGCGTCGAGATTGGAAAGCGGCTCGTCGAAGAGCAGCACCTTCGGCTCGAGCACGATGGCGCGCGCCACCGCCACGCGCTGCTGCTGGCCGCCGGAAAGCTCGCTCGGCTGGCGTTTCTCGTAGCCGGAGAGGCCGACAAGCGAAAGCTTCTCCGCCGCGCGCGCCTCGACTTCCGCCTTCTTCAGCCCCATCGCCTTCAGTCCGTAGGAGACGTTCTCCATCACGTCCATGTGCGGGAAGAGCGCGTAAGACTGGAACACCATGGAGACGTCGCGCTCCGCCGCCGACAAAGCCGTCACGTCGGTTCCGTCGATCAGGATGCGGCCGCCGGACGCCTGTTCGAGCCCGGCAATCAGACGAAGCGTAGTCGTCTTGCCGCAGCCGGAAGGGCCGAGCAGCGTCACCAGCGTGCCCGGCGCGATGTCGAAGCCTATCGCATCGACCGCGACCACCCCGCCATAGCGCTTGGTCACATCCTCGAAGCGGACAGCCGGATGGCCGGCGTCGACCGAAATTGCGGTGCTGTCGTTCCCCGTGCTGTCGTTCATTGCCTCCCTTTCACTTTCAGGCCGCGATCGGCATGGCTTCGGCACCGGCGCGCCGCCGCCCGAGACTGCGTTCGCCGACGAGCAACTGGATGCCGACCAGGATGACCATCATCAGCACGATCATAACGGCGGCATAGACGATGGCGATGCCGTATTCGCCGACATCGGCGCGGCCGACGATATAGACGGTCGCCAGGTTGAAGCGGCCCGTCGCCAGGAAAATCACCGCGCTCACCGCCGTCATGGCGCGCACGAAGCTGTAGATCATCGCGGTCACGATCGCAGGCTTCATCAGGGGCAGCATGACCCGGCGCAGCGTGGCGAAGGAGCGCGCCCCGAGCGTCAGCGAGGCCTCGTCGAGGCTCCTGTCGATCTGGCCCAGATTGGCGAGCCCCGCCCGGATCGCGACCGGCATGTTTCGGAAGACGAACGAGATGACGATGATCAGCCCGGTCCCTGTCATCTGGATCGGCGGCACGTTGAAGGAGAGGATGTAGCTGATGCCGACCACGGTGCCGGGAATAGCGAAGCTCATCATCGCCAGGAACTCGAACAGCGTGCGTCCGGCGAAGCGCTGCCGGTCCAGCAGGTAGGCGGTCAAAAGGCCGATCGCGGCGGTGAAGGGCATCGCGATCAGCGCCAAGGTCAGCGTCATCGTCAGCGACGGCCATGCCGAGCCGGAGAGGAACCAGCCGCCGACGCCCTTCTCGATGGAGAAGGCGGTCAGGAAATATTCCAGCGTCGGCGTGTTGTCGCGGCCGATCTGATGGACGAAGCCGCCGACGAGGATGATGGCGTAGACGACGATGGTCAAAAGCAGCCATGGAGCCGCGATGCCATAGGCGCCGAGCCTCAAGCCGCGCGGAAGCGGCGCCGGCACGCCGCCGTCGCCCTTGCCGCCCACCGTGACGTAGCTTCTTTTGCCGATCCATTGCCGCTGGATGAGGAAGGCGGCAAGCGTGAAGACGAGCAGAACGATCGCCAGCACCGCCGCGCGGCCCTGGTCGTGCGCCGCGCCGACCACCGCGAAGAAGATATCGGTCGAAAGCACGTTGAAATTGCCGCCGATCACAAGCGGGTTGGCGAAATCCGCCATGCTCTCGATGAAGGCGATCAAGAATGCGCTGGCAAGCCCCGGCCGGATCAACGGCCACGTCACGGTGCGGAAGGTGCGCCAGCGGCTGGCGCGCAAGGTCTGCGAGGCTTCTTCCATGCTCGGGCTCACGCCTTGCAGCACGCCGACCAGCACCAGAAACGCGATCGGCGTGAAGGCGAGTACCTGGGCCATCGTGATGCCGGCGACGCCGTATATCCAGCGGCTGCGCGGGATGCCTAAATGAACCGAAAGGAAATTCGTCACGATGCCGGCGCGGCCGAAGAGCAGGATGAGCGCCAGGCCGATGACGAAGGGCGGCGTGATGATGGGCAGGATGGAGAGCCCGCGCAGAAGCCATTTGGCCCGGATCTGGGTCCTGAGCGCGATCAGCGCCAGCGCCAGCCCGAGCGCGGTCGAGAAAAGGCCGACCAGCACCGCTACGAAGAGCGTGTTCCACGCCACCCCGCAATTGCGCCCGCCGGCAAGGCAATCGACGCTCCAGATGCTGCCGCTGAAAAGCTTTTCGGAAAACAGCGCCGGCGCGAAATCGCCGGAATTGTCACGGACGGCCGAAGACAGGATGGAAATGAGCGGATAGGCGACGAAGATCACCAGCGTCGCGATGACGATGAGCAGCGAGCCGACCACGAAGCGGTCGCCCTTGCACCAGCCGCGGCCGGCGAAATCCGCCGCGAGCAGCATGAGCATGGAAAGGGCGTAGAGGACCGCGCCCCAGCCCATGCCCGGCTGCACGGGGCCTTTCGTTCCAGCAAGTTCGGCGAGCCACGAAAAGCCCCAGCCGGAATGGATGATGGCAAGGCCCTCGACCGCCATCCATGCGAGCGCCAGCCCACCCGCCACGGCAAGCCCGGCCGTCCGCCGCCGCGCCCACAGCCAGGTGGCGGCGAGAAGCGGCAGGATCAACGGCAGCAACCAGGGCACGCCTTGGAGCCCTTGCAGGACCGCCGGGCCGTGGCTCGCGAAATCCGCCAGCCAGCCGAAGGAAAAGAATCCGCCCTCGACAATATACCAGGGCACGATCAGGAACCCGGCCCATGCGAGCAGCAGCCAGGCGCCGACATTGCGGGCCGGGAACGTGCTTTCGAGACGAGGTGTCGGCCGCGTCATTCGGCACCTGTTTGAACAGCGCTATCGCACAGGGCGAAATATCCCCCACTCCGTCCCGCTTCGCGGGCCACCTCTCCCCCACCTTCGTGGGGGCGAGGAAAGGGTGCCAAGTCTTGTGGCCGGCACTTCCTCTCCCCCGTCGAACGGGGGAGAGGTGGCCGCGAAGCGGACGGAGTGGGGGTCGACTTCATACGCGGTCGCCTTGCCGACAAGCGGGAAAGCACCGCCGGCCGCATGGCAGCCGGCGGAGAAGCGGATAGACGCATCAGCCGCCGTTGCGGATTTCGTCGGTGAAGCGCTTCAGAAGCTTCGTGCGCACTTCCGAGGAGCCGTATTTGGCGAAGTCGTAGTCGATCAGCTTGATCTTATCGAGGTCGGGCGCTTCCGGCGGCACCGGCGTCGCCTTGTTCGACGGAATCTGGTAGCTGCCGTTCGGCGCGGCGAGCTTCTGTGCCGCCGGCGTCAACGCCCAGTCGTAGAACTTTTTCGCCTCGTCGAGGTGCTTGGCGCCCTTGACGATGCTCATCGAACCGATCTCGTAGCCGGTGCCCTCGCAGGGCGACACGACCTTCACCGCCGGGTTCTGCTTGGCGGCGAAGATGATATCGTGCTGGAAGGCGATTCCGACCAGCGTTTCGCCCTTGGCCACCGCCTGCGCCGGCGCCGCGCCCGCCTTGGTGTATTCGGCCATGTTCTTGTCGAGCTTCTTGAAGTAATCGAATGCCTTGTCCTCGCCCATCAACTGGACGATGGTCGCCAGCGCCGTCCACGCCGTGCCCGAGGAATTGGGGTCGGCCATCTCCACCTCGCCCTTGAATTCTGGCTTGATGAGGTCGGCCCAGCATTCAGGCGCCTTGATATTGCGCTGCTTCAGATCTTCGGAATTGTAGCCGTAGCCGAGTGCGCCGAGATAGATGCCGACGGTACGGTACTTGGCTCGCGCCGCCTGTTTCTGCGCCCAGTCGTAGAGTTGCGGCAACTCGGCGGATTTGTATTCATCCGTCAGGCCTTCCTCGGCGGCCTGCAGATGCGGATCGCCCGTGCCGCCCCACCAGATGTCGGCTTGCGGATTGGCCTTTTCGGCACGCAGCCTGGCGTAGATCTCGCCGGCGCTCATGCGCGTCATGTCGACATTGACGCCGGTTTCCTTCTGGTAGGTCGTCGCCATGGCACGGCACCAGGCCTCGTCGACTCCGCAATACATGGTAAGCTGGCGGTCGGCGGCGTGTGCGCTGGCGGCAAATCCGACTGCGGCCAGCACGGCGGTAAGTGCCAACCCCGGCAAGCGGCGAAAGCCGGAACGACGCGGATCAGAGGGCATTTTGGTGGTCATCAAGATTTCCTCCCTTGAAAAGAAGCGGCGAAGGCCATTGAAATAGCAAGCGCCGCCGTCGATTCCGATGGTTGCACACGCGTGCACCGTATTCAAGCCGGCTAACAAGCTAACCAGAAGTGGATTGACCGTAGCCGTACCTTGGTCTTACCAGCGGCGACTGACAAGGCAAGAGATCGCACAGGTACTCGGAGGAGCCATGTCGCAGAAAGCGGCAAACGAAGGGAAAGCGGCCGGATCACGGCAGGCCGGCGGGACCGCCCCAGCCGTCCGCCTCGAACGCGTTACGATCGAGTTCGACATCCCAGGCAGGCAGCGTTTCCGCGCCGTCGAAAAGGCGGATATCGTCGTCGGCGCGCGTGAATTCGTTGCCATCATCGGGCCGACCGGCTGCGGAAAATCCACCCTTCTCAACGCATCGGCGGGATTGCTGACGCCGGCGGATGGCGGCGTCGAGATATTCGGCGAGCCGCTCTCAGGCATCAACCGCAAGGCCGGCTATCTCTTCCAGCAGGATGCGCTGATGCCGTGGAAAACGGCGGTCGAAAATGTAGCGATAGGACTGGAGATCGCCGGCACGGCAAGAAGGGAGGCGAGGGAGCGTGCCCGCTCCTGGCTGACGCGCGTCGGCCTCGCCTCGTTCGGCGAACGCTATCCGCACATGCTTTCCGGCGGCCAGCGCAAGCGCGTGGCGCTGGCGCAGGTTCTGATTCGCGATCCCGAGATCATCCTGATGGACGAGCCATTCGGCCCGCTCGATGCGCAGACGCGCCTCATCATGGGTGATTTGCTCCTAAAACTGTGGTCGGACGACCGCAAGGCGGTGCTGTTCGTGACCCACGATCTGGAAGAAGCGATCGCGCTCGCCGACCGCGTGGTCGTCATGTCGGC
>JAKDNM010000196.1 GCA_030456445.1 Hyphomicrobiales bacterium | reverse complement strand
ATGTGAGCGTCATCACGCCAACCGCGAGACAGAATATCCCGATAGCCGTCACCTGACTGACTTGCTCGCCGGCAAGCAAGACTGCCCCCACAGTCACAAGGATCGGTGCCGAGCCCCGAGCGATCGGGTAAACCTGGCCGAGGTCGCCGTGATCGTAGGCGACGGGCAGAAAGAAATGATAGCCAGTATGGATCAGTATGGTGAGGATCAGAAGCGGAAGACTGCTCGCATCCGGACTCGCGACAAAGGGCAGCGCTGCTACGGATAAAAGGCTTCCTGCGAAAGTCACGATCGCCATGACCGCAACCCGATCACCGTTGATCTTGATCAGGGTATTCCAGCCCGCATGCAATGCGGCTGCCATCAAGATCAGCACGGTTGTGTCTAGGGTCATGACCGATTGCTCATCATCTGGATGGGTGAAGACAACGACGGTGAAATACTCCCAGTTTCGATGTAGTTGGGCAAGGTACGTTTCCTGCACAGAGTAGACTTCAATCTGTCGCTTCGCCGATTTCCGTAGAGGTCGTTTCATTATCGATGGCTGATGTTATGCCAGTAACCCCAACTACCCTCCACCAGCCAACCCAATCCACGACCCCTTGCCTTTTCGCCCCCGCTCCGCTTGAAGCACGTCATGATTCCTCCCTTCGTCATAGCCATCGACGGTCCCGCTGCTTCCGGCAAGGGCACCATGGCCCGCCGCATCGCCGGGGAATATGGCTTTGTCCATCTCGACACCGGCCTCACCTACCGGGCTGTCGCCAAGGCGCTGCTCGATGAAGGGTTGCCGCTCGATGACGAGGTTCTGGCGGAAAAATATGCGCGGAAGGTCGATCTTGCCGCGCTCGATCGCGATGCGCTTTCCATCCACGCGGTCGGCGAAGCTGCTTCGAAGGTGGCGGTCATGCCGGCGGTGCGACGTGCGCTGGTCGACAAGCAGCGCGAATTTTCACGCACGCCGCCCGGTGCTGTGCTCGACGGGCGCGACATCGGCACGGTCGTCTGCCCCCAAGCCGATGTGAAGCTCTATGTCACCGCGAGCGCGGAGGTGCGTGCGGCGCGGCGCACGGACGAGATCGTTTCGAAGGGAGGCGTGGCGGACGGGGCGGCGATCCTCGAGGACATACGCCGCCGCGACGAGCGCGACATGAGCCGGGCCGATTCTCCGCTGAAGCCCGCGCCCGACGCGCACTTGCTCGATACGAGCGAAATGGATATAGAAACCGCGTTCCGGGCGGCGAAAGCCAATATAGACGAGGCACTCGCCAAGCGGGACGGCGGTTGAGCGGCAGGCGGCGCATCCTTATTTAAGAGGTGCGGTCCGCCTTTGACGTTTGGACCGTCGAGCCAGCTTCCCTTTGTTCCACATGCGCCGAAGATGCCCCCTCGAAGATATCCGATGTGGCATCGGCCCGGACGGGCCGGAACGGCGGGAAGCCAACGCAACACCAACCCCGGCGCCGCCCCTTCCAGGGGGCTTTTCAGGAGAACATATGTCAGTTGCAAATCCGTCCCGCGACGATTTCGCGAGCATGCTCGATGATTCCTTCTCGGAAGGTCATTCCGCGGAAGGCCAGGTCGTCAAGGGCATCGTAACGGCCATTGAAAAGGACATGGCCATCATCGACGTCGGCCTCAAGGTCGAAGGCCGCGTCCCGCTCAAGGAATTCGGCGTCAAGGGCAAGGACGGCGAGCTGAAGCCCGGCGACACCGTCGAAGTCTATGTCGAGCGCATCGAGAACGCGCTTGGCGAGGCGATGCTGTCGCGCGAGAAGGCGCGCCGCGAGGAGAGCTGGGTCAAGCTCGAAGAGAAATTCAACAAGGGTGAGCGCGTCGAAGGCATCATCTTCAACCAGGTCAAGGGCGGTTTCACCGTCGATCTCGACGGCGCCGTGGCCTTCCTGCCGCGTTCGCAGGTCGATATCCGCCCGATCCGCGACGTCACCCCGCTCATGCACAATCCGCAGCCCTTCGAGATCCTCAAGATGGATCGCCGCCGCGGCAACATCGTGGTGTCGCGCCGCACGGTTCTGGAAGAGAGCCGCGCCGAGCAGCGTTCGGAGATCGTGCAGAACCTCGAAGAGGGCCAGGTGGTCGAGGGCGTGGTCAAGAACATCACCGACTACGGTGCGTTCGTCGACCTCGGCGGCATCGACGGCCTGCTCCATGTCACCGACATGGCATGGCGCCGCGTCAACCATCCGACCGAGATCCTCAATATCGGCCAGACGGTGAAGGTGCAGATCATCCGCATCAACCAGGAAACCCATCGTATCTCGCTCGGCATGAAGCAGCTCGAGGCGGACCCGTGGGAGGGCATCGGCGCCAAGTACCCGATCGGCAAGCGCATCACCGGCACGGTGACCAACATCACCGATTACGGCGCCTTCGTCGAACTGGAGCCGGGCATCGAGGGGCTCATCCACGTTTCGGAAATGTCGTGGACGAAGAAGAACGTGCATCCCGGCAAGATCCTGTCGACGACGCAGGAAGTCGACGTGGTCGTGCTCGAGGTCGATCCGGCCAAGCGCCGCATTTCGCTCGGTCTCAAGCAGACGCTCGAGAATCCGTGGGAAGGGTTCGCCCATAACCATCCCATCGGCTCCCAGGTCGAGGGCGAGGTCAAGAACAAGACCGAGTTCGGCCTGTTCATCGGCCTCGACGGCGATGTGGACGGCATGGTGCACCTCTCCGACCTCGACTGGACGCGTCCGGGCGAGCAGGTGATCGAGGAGTACAATCGCGGCGACATGGTCAAGGCGCAGGTGCTCGACGTCGATATCGAGAAGGAACGCATCTCGCTCGGCATCAAGCAGTTGCAGACCGACAAGGCCGGCGATGCGGCGGCTTCGGGCGAATTGCGCAAGAACGCCGTCGTCACCTGCGAGGTCATCGCAGTGAAGGATGGCGGCCTGGAAGTCCGGCTCGTCGAGAGCGGGCTGGAGACCTTCATCAAGCGCTCCGACCTGTCGCGCGACCGTGACGAGCAGCGTCCCGATCGCTTCGCTGCCGGCCAGAAGGTGGACGCCCGAATCATCGCCTTCGACAAGAAGACGCGCAAGCTCACCGTCTCGATCAAGGCGCTGGAGATCGCGGAAGAAAAGCAGGCGGTCGCCCAGTACGGCTCGACCGACTCAGGCGCTTCGCTGGGCGATATCCTCGGCGCCGCGCTGAAGAAGCAGGACGACAAGGACTGATCCTTTAAGCTTTCGACAAGAGATGACCCCGCCGGAGCGATCCGGCGGGGTTTTGTTTGCATTTCGGGAAAATCGGGCTAAGAAAATGGCCGGGTCCGGCCTCAGACGGAGACGACAGATGATCGAGATCACCGAAACGCCGAAGCTCGTCACCATATTCGGTGCTTCCGGGTTCATCGGCCGGCATGTGGTGCGGGCTTTGGCCAAGCGCGGCTACCGCATTCGCGCCGCCGTGCGCCGTCCCGATCTTGCCGGTCATCTGCAGCCGCTCGGCAATGTCGGCCAGATCATGCCGATGCAGGCCAATCTGCGCTATCGCTGGTCGGTGGACCGCGCGGTCGAAGGCGCGGACCACGTCATCAATCTCGTCGGAGTGCTGAATAATTCCGGGCGGCAGACCTTCCCTTCCATCCACGCTTTCGGTGCGCGCGCCGTCGCCGAAGCCGCGCGCGGGGCGGGCGCCGGCCTCACCCATCTTTCTTCCATCGGCGCCAGCCGCAATTCGCCGTCGGCCTATGCCCGCAGCAAGGCCGAGGGCGAGCGCGCCGTCTTTGAAACCGTGAAGGACGCCGTCGTCTTCCGTCCTTCCATCGTCTTCGGCCCCGAGGATCACTTCTTCAACCGCTTCGCCGGCATGGCGCGCTATTCGCCCTTCCTGCCGCTGATCGGCGGCGGCGAGACGCGCTTCGAGCCGGTCTATGTCGGCGATGTTGCCGAGGCGATCGCGCGCTCGGTCGACGGCGATCTTAAAGGCGGCACGGTCTACGAGCTCGGCGGGCCGGAAATACTGACCTTCCGTGAATGCATGGAGGAGATGCTGCGCGTCATCGAGCGCAAGCGCATCCTGGTCAATATGCCGTGGTCGATCGCGCGCATGCAGGCGGCAATCCTCGGCCTGCTGCCGAAGCCGCCCATCACCGCCGATCAGGTGATCCAGCTTGGCATCGACAATGTCGTCTCCGAGGAGGCGAAGAGAGAGGGCCGCACGCTGGAGGGGATCGGCATCGCCGGCGAGACCATAGGCACGATCCTGCCGAGCTATCTGTGGCGCTACCGCGTGGCCGGCCAGTACAC
>JAKDNM010000067.1 GCA_030456445.1 Hyphomicrobiales bacterium | reverse complement strand
CTAGGGACTTGAAAGAGGCCGAGCGCTGAGGGATCCATGAGCGCCTGGGTGCGATGAAGCACCTTGTGGTCAGTGAAAAGGCCGCCCGAAAGTGAAGCGGCCTTTTTTCATTCCATCCCGAAGGAGCGGCAGAGCGAGCCGCCGCATCCGATCGGTCGTCAGTTCAAACGCCCCGCGGCGTGGGCCAGCATCGTATATACCTTGCCGGTATCCGAGGTGAGATAGGTCTCGGTCATGATGTTGTCGCGGTCGCCGTGGCCGACATCGCTGAGCAGCTTCTCGAAATCGCCGCAGTAGCGGTCGACGGCGGCGCGGAACTCGCTGTCCGACTGATATTTGCGGCGGATTTCGTCAAAGGTCTGCTGCCCCTTAAGCGTGTAGAGACGGCGCGTGAAGGCGTTGCGCTCGCCGCGCCGGTAGCGGTCCCAAAGCTCCACCGACGCGTCGTGGTCGATGGCGCGGGCGATATCGACGGAAAGCGAATTGAGCGACTCCACGACATGCAGCGGCGAGCGCGGTTGGCCGGTCCCGCGCGGAGCGGCTTCCGCCGTCCGGTTTGCAGCCTCTTCCTCTCGCGACGCGCCCCGCAGGAGGTCACGCACCCATCCGCCGGAAGGCGCCTCCGCCTCTTCGCGCGGCGCGGGACGGCGCTCCGTTTGAAGGGCCGGACGGGGGGCGGGCTCCGCTGCCGGCGCAGTGCGCTCACGCACGAATGCGGGCGCCGCGGTGCCGGCAGCCGGTGCGCGCGGCGCTTCGTAGGAAGGTTGCACCGGAGCCGGGCGCACCGGCCGAGGGGCCGGCCGCTCGGAAATGTCGAAGGTACGGCCCGATTTGGTAACGATATCGGACAGTTCCTTGAGTGCGTTGATCTGCTCGGAGACGGCGCGGCGCATGGCCGTGGTCGATTCCTTCGTCTCCTGCGGCAGGTCGAGCACGCCCTTCTTCAACTCGGCGCGGGTTTCTTCCAACTCCGTGCGGATGGTACTGGCCGTGCGCTTGATTTCGACGGTGGCGTCGGCGAAGCGCTGTGCTGCCGAATCGACGACCTCCGAGATCGCGCTCCTGATCTGTTCGGTCGATTCGCGCGTCTTGCCCTCGGCCTTCTGGAGTGCGCGGCCGACAAGATCCTCGAAGGACCGCATGACGCGTTCGATGTCCTCGGACTTCTTGACCAGGCCGACAGCCAGTTCCTCCAGCGCCGTCTGCCGGTCGTCCAGCGTCGAGGCGAGGTTGGTCTGCGCCGATCCGAGAAGATCCGACGCGCTTGCCAGCATCCTGCCGTGCTCGTCGAAACGGGTGGCGATCGCCGCGATCTCCTTCAGCGTCTGCGAGGAGAGTTCGTTGAGCTTGCCGGTGTTGGCATCGATCAGCCGGGCGGAACTGGAGAAGGTCTGCGCCGCCTTTTCCGTCGTCGCCGCAAAGCTCTGCGTCGAGCTGGAGAGCTTTTCGTCGATGCTGGAAAGATTTGTCGTCGCCTTCTCGATCAGTTCGGAAAGCTGGACGTTGGAGCCGGCAAGCCGTCCGATCAAATCGCTGACCGTCTCAGAAAGGCTGCTGCGGGAGCCTTCGACCGCCGCAAGAGTATCGGCGGTACGGCTGGCCAGCGCGTTGACGAGCGCGGCGTTTTCCGCGCGCAGGCGTTCGGTGGCCCGCTGCGTGGCGTCCTCCAGGCTCTTCTGTAAATCCCCGCCGCTGGCGGCAAAGCTGTCGATCAGCGGCTTTGCGGTATCGTCCAGGATGCGGGCGATGTCGCTGGAACGGGTCGCAAGCATGGAATTGAGCTCGCGGGTGCGTTCCTCGATCGTCTTGGCCGCATCGTTCGTACGCTGGCCGATATGTTCGTTGACCGCGGAGAAGGTCTCGGCGATGGCGTTGGCGCGCGAGATGAGCTGGCGCTCCGCCTGGGCGACCTTTTCCTGTAGTTTCTCGCCGATCTGGTCGGCGCCCAATGCCAGCCGCGTTTCCGCGTCGCTGATCTGCCCGCCGAGGCGGCCGGACAGATGTTCGGCGCTTGCCGAAAGCATGCGGTCGATCCCGTTCAACGCCTCCTCGATCGCCCCGGCCCTGGCATTGAGTTCGGCCGATGTCTGGTGCGTGCGCTGGATGATGCGCTGGTCGGCTTCCTCGAAGGTGCCGGTGACGCTGGCGACATGGGCAAGCAGCGCCGTCGCCGTCTCTTCGGCCCGCGCAACAAGCTTCCTGTCGGCGCCGTCGAAGGCGCCGGCGATTTCGGTCGTGCGGCGCATCAGCGCGTTGGCCGTCTCCTCGGCACGGGCGACCAGCTTCCGGTCGACGCCGTCGAACGTGTTGGCGATCTCCGCCGTCCGCTCGACCAGCGCCCTGGCGGTCTCTTCGGCCCGGGCGGCAAGCTGCGCGGCGATTTCCTCGACGCGGCCGGCAAGACGCTCGTCCGTCTGGTTGAAGGCTTCCAGTATCTCGTCGGACTTGGCGCGCAGCGCGTCGGCTGCTTCACCCATTCGTGCGGCAAGCCGGCGGTCGGCCTCCTCGAAGCTCGAACCGATGTCGGAGGCCCGGGCGGCGAGTGCGTTGGCGGTCTCCTCGACGCGGCTGACCAGGCGCTGGTCCGCATCGCTGAACGCGCGATCGATATCAGCGGCGCGGGCGGCAAGCGCGGCGGATGTCTTTTCGGCGCGCTCGGCAATCTGCCGGTCGGTGTCGGTGAATGCCTTGCCGGCTTCCTCGTTGAGCATGCCGGTGACTTCCAGCACCCGCTCGCGCAGCGCACCGGCGACCGTCACCGCCGTGTTCTCAAGCACGTGACGTACATTGTCGACGCCGGTTTCGAGCGCGTTGCGCATGCTCGTCGTGCGCTCTTCGATGACGCCCGTCTGGCGGCGGAAGGCTTCCTCGATCCTGTCGACGTCAACGGAAAGCGCTTCCGTTATCTCGTCGCGCGAGCCGGCGATGCGCTCGACATGCTGCGCCAGGATTTCGTTGACGCTGTCGCGGGTTTCGGCGAGCTTCTGCAAGTCTTGGTCGAGCTTGGACGACAGAAGGCTGCGGCCCTCCGTCACCTTGTCGAGATGGCCGCGGACCGCATCGTCGATCGCCGCGCGCGCCTGTTCGAGCTTCTCCAGATCGCCGTCGATCGTGCCCGAAAGCGCGTTGCGGCTGTCGGAGAGCCTCAAGACATGCGTCTCGATGGCGCTCTCGATCTCGCCGCGCATGCCAGTGAGCTTCTGCAACTCTTCCTGAAGCATGTCGCGGACCTGCGAGCGTCCTTCCGCAACCTGGCTGACATGGCTGGCTATGACGCTGTCGACCTCGTCGCGCGATTGGGTGAGCTTGGCGAGATCGTCCTGCAATGCCGCCGAAAGCCGGTCGCGCCCTTCGCCGAAATGGGCGATCTGGCGTTCCACCGCCGCGTCGATCTCCGCGCGCATCTCGCCGATCCTGGTGAAATCGGCGGCGATCGTATCGGCCACGCCCTCGCGACCCTTGGCGAGCATCTCCGTGTGGCCGGCGATGATCCGGTCGATCTGGCCACGGGAATCCTCGATCCTGGCAAGGTCGGCATGGAGCGCGTTCGACACCGATTCGCGGCTGGCTGCCAGACGCTCGCCGAATTCATTGACGCGGGCTTCCAGCATGGACGAGGTCGAATTGACCAGTTGCGAAAGCTCGCTGCCGATGGCGATGCGGCCGTCGTCGATAGCGGCCGCGATCTCCTGCTTGCCGCCGGTGAAAGCGGTGGCGATCTCTCGCGCCCGTTCGACCAGCGAATCGTTGATCTGCCGTGCGCGCGCCTCGAGCGCGGCGTTGAGCCGCTGCGTGCCGGCGTCGAGCGCCTCGGCGCGTGTTTCGAATTCACCGATCAGCGACTGGCCGCGCTCCGACAGCGTCCGCTCGATCGCCGCCAGGCGGGCGTCGAACTCGCCGGTGAGGCTGTCGGTCGCGCCGCCGAGCAATGAAACCATGCCGTTGGTACGTTCGTCGAGGATGTCGGAAAGCGAACGCGCGGCTTCCTCCGCGCCTTGCCTGAGAGACGCGACGCGCGTGTCGAGGAGGCTGGCGAAGGCCTCGCCGGATGTGCTGATCTGGTCGGCGATCGTGTCCATGCGCCCGGCGATCCCTTCATGGATCGTGGTGCTGGAATCGTTGATGCGGTCGATCAGCCTGTCGCCGGCCTCCGAGATGGTCGACGTCAGTTGGGAGGAGGCGCCGAGGATATTGTCGCGTATGCCCTGGCTCGCCGCTCCGAGTTCGCTGTGCAACTGCTCGTGCGCGCCGGCTATGGACGCACGCACGCGCTCGGCATGGCTGACCACGGCGTCGCGCTCGTTGCCGAGCCCGTCGACCAGCGTACGGATACGCGCTTCATTATCGGAATAGGCGCGCTCAAGCTCGTTGACTTCGGTATGAACCAGCGTCTCCAGTTCAACCGCGCGGGCGAGCGTGCGCTCGATGCCTTCGCCCATCGCCTGCACCTCGCGGCGCACGGCCTGGCCGACGGTCATCACGCGGTCCTGGGCAAGGTGCTCCGGTTCGGCGAGCCGGAAGGCGACTTCCGTCATCGACCGGGCGACCATGCGCATTTCCTGCGCGCGGCGTACCATCACCGCGAAGCCCCAGAAAAGGACGATGGGAACGAGGATGCCGATGCCGAGCGCAATGGCGTAAGGCGCGTCGAGAAGCTGGCCGACGGAGCGGATCTGCCAGATCTTCGGCGCATAGAGGAGGTGCCCGAGCATCAACCCGCCGGCGATCCAGGCGACAGACAGGAGTGCGACGAACCAGTAGATGGTGCCGGGCGCGCGCCGGTTCATCTGTGCCAGAACGGTACGGTAGTCCTTTTGCCGGTCGTCATTGGCGGGCAGCCGTTCGGCCGGTGAAGCGGCGCGTTCGGCGTGCGGCTGGGCGGCTTGCGGCTGGATGATTTGCGATAGGGCGGCGGGCGCGGGCTTCGATGGACGTAGTTCGGCGGCTACCTTTGCCCGAGGCTCGTCCTTCGGCGCAGCACTTGCCGCCTGCGCTGGCTTGGCGGTCTCGACGGCCTGTGCGCCCGGCACGCTCTCTTCCATCCTGGGTTTCGTGGAAGTCGCTTCCTTCTGCGCTTTCTCCTCGCGGGCAAGCTCGTCGGCGGCGCGTGAAATCTGGGCTTCCAGTTCCGCCATCGAGGCGGCGATATCGAGGTCATCGTCCGAACCGCCGGGGTTCAGGTCGATATTCAGCGCCTCTTCGAGTTCGCGAGCTACGTCGCTGTCGATATTCTGGAGGGTAGAGGTTTTACGCGCCATGCCGCCGGAATCCTGTTTTTCTCTAACGCGAAGCCGCCCCGAAGACCCCTCGTCCTCCGCGTATGAGGCTTATTTTTGACCTATGATGCCTTAGCGTATCGTAGTGAGACACCGGTTTAAAGGAAACCCGCATTTCCGGCGATGGGTAAAAGTTTAAACATAGGGTTAATGAGGGCGTGATCCCCTGAAAACTGCCGGCTCGACGAAACTTCATGTTAACGCGGCCGTTAACACCATATCTACGCGAGCCGCATAACGTCGTTCAGGGTGTACGAGAAGTGGGTTTGGAGGGCAACGGATGACGAAAGAAGGAACGGAAGCCGTCGCTTTCGCGAAACCGGGGGGCGAGGCGTGCGGCGCGGCGCGAACGAGGCCGATCGACCTTGCCCATCTTGCCCGCCAGACGCTCGGAGACCGTGCGGTCGAGGAGGAAGTGCTTTCGCTCTTCACGCAGCAGGCGGCGACGGTTTGTGAAAAGATCGGCGCTGCCGTACCGGACGAACGCCGCAAGCTCGCGCACGGGCTGAAAGGCTCGGCGCTCGGCGTCGGCGCCTTCGCGGTAGCCGAGGCAGCTTCCGCCGTGGAAGCCGATCCGGCGTCGAAGCCGCTCGTCAAGTCGCTGTCGCTGCACGTCGAGGAAGTGCGCGAATTCATCGCCGCGATCAGCCGCTGAGGCCGGGCGCTCCGCGATTCCATGTCGCCCCGCGATGTCGCTTCCGGACGGTTGACTTGCCGCCTGGAGTGGTTATCTCGGCGCTGACCCTAGTTGCGAGAACCTTTCGGCCGTTGCCGCCGTCTCCGAGAACACTTCATGACCAAGATCACCATCATCGCCTTTGACGGCACGCCGTTTAACCTGGATGCCGAAAACGGCTCGACGGTGATGGAAAACGCCATCAGGAACGGCGTTCCCGGCATCGAGGCGGAATGCGGCGGCGCTTGCGCCTGCGCCACCTGCCATGTCTATGTGGACGAGGCATGGACGGGCGAGGTCGGCGAGCCGGAGCCGATGGAAGAGGACATGCTCGACTTCGCCTACGAAGTGCAGCCGAATTCACGCCTTTCGTGCCAGATCAAGGTGCGCGACGAACTGGACGGCCTGATCGTCCGTGTGCCGGAGCGGCAGGGGTAGCCGACAGGCGAATTTTCCGTAGCCCATGCCGGTCTCTGAACAGCATCGGATTGAACGCGGGCGCAAATCCGAACCAATCCAGATAGCGCAGGGCCACGGCCAGGACGACACGATGAGCACCACCACCAGGACAGACATTCTCGTCATCGGCGCCGGCCCGGTCGGCCTGTTCGCCGTTTTCGAATTGGGCCTGCTCGATCTCAAATGCCATCTGATCGACATTCTCGACCGGCCGGGCGGCCAGTGCGCCGAACTCTATCCGGAAAAGCCGATCTACGACATTCCCGCATGGCCCTCGATTACCGCCCAAGGGCTTGTCGACAAGCTGATGGAGCAGATCGAGCCCTTCGGCCCGACCTTCACCTTCAACCGCATGGTCGCTGGCCTGGAGAGGCTCGAGGACGGTTCGTTTCGCGTGACCACGGACGAAGGCGAGATCTTCGAGGCGAAGGCGATCGTGATCGCGGCCGGCGGCGGCTCCTTCCAGCCGAAGCGGCCGCCGATCCCCGGCATCGAAGAATATGAGGGCACAAGCGTATTCTATTCCGTGCGGCGCATGGAGGATTTCCGCGACCACGACATCCTGATCGTCGGCGGCGGCGATTCCGCGCTCGACTGGACGCTGAACCTTCAGCCATTGGCGCGCCGGCTGACCCTCGTCCATCGCCGCGCCGAGTTCCGCGCCGCGCCCGACAGCGTCAACCGCATGTTCGCGCTGCACGAGGAGGAGAAGATCGCCTTCCAGATCGGGCAGGTGAGCGGGCTGAAGGGCGAGGGCGGCAAATTGCAGGCCGCAATCGTCAAGGGGCCGCATGGCGAGGTCGAAATTCCCTGCACGCGCCTGCTGCCCTTCTTCGGCCTGACGATGAAGCTCGGCCCGATCGCCGATTGGGGACTCAACCTCCACGAGAATCTTGTTCCCGTCGACACGGAAAAATTCCAGACGTCGGAGCCGGGTATCTTCGCCGTCGGCGACATCAACTGGTATCCGGGCAAGCTGAAGCTCATCCTGTCGGGTTTCCACGAGGTCGCGCTGATGGCGCAGGCCGCCAAGCGCCACATCAGCCCCGGCGAGCGCATCGTCTTCCAGTACACGACATCTTCCACGAGCCTGCAGAAGAAGCTGGGCGTGGCAGGGTAAGGCCGGCTTCGTCACCCGCGGCAAGCGAAGCGCGACCCGAGGATACTCCGCCCGTCTTTCAGCCTTCCGATGGATATTCAGGCGCGTCGTGGACCCGTCGACCTGGCGGCAGGTGTGCCGACTACTGCATCGGCCCGAAAACCGGAATCGGTTTCGGTAGGCACGATGCAGCAGCTTCAAAGTGTCAGAGCGTCCTTTGTGCGTCCGAATGGACGCACGGCGCTCCAGGCCTTTAAGCCGTTGATAAAATTCAGGTTTTTAGAAGACACTGGCTCCCCGGGACGGATTCGAACCATCGACCAACCGGTTAACAGCCGGTTGCTCTACCGCTGAGCTACCGGGGAACTCTGTGCAGGCGGGCAGCGTATAGCAAACCAGATCGGGCATTGCAAAGGCACAATCGGTAATTTTGCGGAGCGGTAAACGAAAGACGATATGCGCTGGTCGTCAAGGCTTCCGTACCCCATATGCTGCGCTTTGACTCGTTTCCCAACCAAAGGACGCCACGCCCATGACGGACGCGGAAGATCGTCATGCAACACGAAGCCCCGAGGGCGGGCGGACGATCCATGTCTTCGGCAGGGCCATCCGTCTGCCGCGCTCGCGCGCGCTTCGGGTCGCTATCGGCGTCGTGCTGGTGATTCTCGGCATATTCGGCTTCCTGCCGATCCTGGGCTTCTGGATGATCCCGCTAGGGCTGCTCGTTCTTTCCTACGAGTTCGCGACGGTCCGGCGCTGGCGGCGGAGGCTCGAGGTAAGCTGGGGGCGGAGGCGCAACGGAAAGGCCTGACGCCCCGTCTCCCGAAAGCGGGAACCGGGCTCCAGGATAAAGGGATAAAGACATACGTAAAAGTGAAACATAAAGCGGATGGCGCGGATTCGGAAGATCGTGACACGCTTCGGGAAGCGGTTGTCCATCCAGTTTTGAAAGCTGTATATTGCAGTCTGGAGGCCTCGCCCGGAATCGAACCGGGGTGCAAGGATTTGCAGTCCTCTGCGTAACCACTCCGCCACGAGGCCGCGCGGCGAAAAACCGGCGTCGAGCCTCCATATGGGCAGAGGTATTGGGCGTCAAGTGCCGTAGGCCCGTTCCGGCCCGTATCCTTTCCGAATTGCATAGGCGGTCATCGAGCCGGCTTTCCGCGTAACCGTGGGCACCGGGCCTGTCCGAACCGCGCGTTCGACAATGGGGTATTTCTGCAACACGCTGAAGGATGCCGCATGCGTCCAGCTCACTCATTGATTGACCGCAAAGGCTAATTTTGCCACACCCCACGCGATGATCGTCGTGATTTGGGCGGGCCGGCCTCCAGGCCGTTCGCGACGGTCCTATTCCAACATGGCCCTTACGCCGCTATAATCAGGGCGGCGCGGCAAGGCGCCAGGGGACGAGCCGGACGAGCATGACAGCCGAATATGCGCATCTGCGGGTCAAGATGGTGGACGGCCAATTGCGCACCACCGGCATAACCGACACGCGCATTCTCTCGGCCATGGGTTCCATCCCGCGGGAAGCATTCCTTCCTGCCATCCGTCGTCCGCTGGCCTATCTTGACGAGGATATCGACATCCCGACGATGTCCGGCCCTTCGCGTTATCTGATGGAGCCGGCCCCCTTCGGCAGGCTCGTGCAGC
The DNA here is from genome assembly GCA_030456445.1 of Hyphomicrobiales bacterium. Taxonomy (GTDB): domain Bacteria; phylum Pseudomonadota; class Alphaproteobacteria; order Rhizobiales; family Rhizobiaceae; genus Mesorhizobium_L. Next base: position 11,043 of record JAKDNM010000067.1, on the reverse strand, counting down.
TTGCCGCCATCGGTCCCGCGGACCGGGTGCTCGACGTCGGCTGCGGCACCGGATATTCGTCCGCCGTACTTTCGCGGCTCGCCGCATCGGTTGACGGGCTCGAATGCGAAGCCGGTCTCGCCGAGTCGGCGCGGGCGACGCTCGCGAAACTCGAATACGCCAATGTCACGGTCATCGAGGGAGCGCTTGAGGATGGTTATCCACAAAATGCTCCTTATGACGTAATTGTGCTCGGCGGCGCCGTGGACGAGGTTCCCGATGCGCTTTTCGGGCAATTGGGCGAGGGCGGGCGGCTGGTCGCCGTCACCGGCGAGGGTAATGCGGGCATCGCACGCATTTGCGTGAAGGAAGGCGGTGTGGTTTCGTGCCGCCGCGCTTTCAACGCGGCGATCCGGCCGCTTCCCGGATTTCGGCGGGTACCGGTGTTCGAGTTCTGATGGTCAGGGAGTTGAAGGGGTAGCGTATCGAGTAGCCGAAGCGTATCCGGCAAAATATCGGGAACGCACAGCTTTCGAAATTTTAATCAAGTCCCGCTACTTTCCAATCGGAACCCAGCGGGCGGGATTTCAGTGCGGCATTCGTGCCAAACGGATATGAGGTAGGTTGTGTCGCTTGCTCGCTACAGTATAGCCGCCGCCATTGTGCTTTCGGTCAGCGGATCCGGGATTTCGGCCGCATCGGCCGAGACGATCTTCGGCGCGCTGACGAAGGCCTATCAGTATAATTCGACCCTCAATGCGGGCCGGGCCGGCGTCCGCGTTACGGATGAGGGCGTGGCGATCGCGAAGTCCGGATGGCGTCCCAACGTCCAGGGTACCAGCGATCTGAATTACGCTTCCAACGGCAGCAGCGGTACGCGCCTGACGACGGGTGGGTTCGGCGTCAGCATCCAGCAGACGCTTTTCGACGGCTTCCAGACGCGGAACAATGTCCGCGGTGCAGAGGCGCAGGTGCGGGCGCAGCGCGAGAATTTGCGCAATACCCAGGAAACGACCCTCTACGACGCGGCCAGCGCCTATATGGACGTGATCCTGAACCGCCAGATCGCAAAATTCAGGGAACGCAACCTGGCCTTCCTGAACGAGCAGGTTCGGGCGGCAAAATCCAGGCTCGATGTGGGGGAAGGCACGCGCACCGACGTGGCCCAGGCGCAGGCGAGCCAGGCACTCGCCCAGGCGCAACTGGCCGCCGCGCGCGCCCAGGTGCTTTCCAGCGCCGCCACCTATCACCAGATCATCGGTGACGAACCCGGAAAGCTGCAGCCGGCACGGCCGGTCACGAAACTGCTTCCTTCCAGTCTTTCGGCGGCGTTCGCCATTGCCGCTACCGAGCATCCGGCCATTCGCGCCACCGAAGCACTGGTCGACGCCACCGAATTCTCCGTGAAATCGGCGGAAGGCACGCTTTTGCCGACCCTGTCGGCGCAGGCAGGGGTGAGCCGGGACTACTCTCATCGCGCGCCCGGTTTACCCGGCGTCGGGGTCGGAACGCCGAACGGCTGGGACAATTCCGCCAGCGTCGGCCTTTCCCTCACCGTGCCGATCTATCAGGGCGGCCGGGCTTCGGCACAGGTGCGCCAGGCGAAGGAATCGCTCGGCCAGGCGCGCATCCAGGTCGATGTCAGCCGCGACCAGGTCCGTGCCGTGGTCGCTGCCGCGTGGTCGCAATATCAGGCCGCGCAGGAATCGTCGCGTGCCAATGCCGAGGCCGTCAAGGCGGCTCAACTGGCGCTCGACGGCGTCATCGAGGAGCGCAATGTCGGCCAACGTACCACGCTGGACGTCCTGAATTCGCAGGCGGACCTCATTACCGCGCAGATCAATCAGGTAAGCGCGGCGCGCGATGTGGTGGTGGCGAGCTATGCCATCGTGTCGGCCACCGGCAGGCTGTCGGCCGGCAGGCTCGGCCTGCAGGTGGCCGAGTACCAGCCCGAGGAACACTACAACGCCGTCAAGGACAAGTGGTACGGCCTGCGCACGCCCGACGGCCGGTAAGTTCGTTCCCGGCATTCTCTCCTGATATCTATTCCCTGTGATAAAGGCGATCCTGCTGAAAGCGGGGGATTCTCACGCGCGCGCCGGTCGGTTACGCTGTTGTCGGTGATTCGGCGCCAGGATTCGCGCGCGGCGTCACGGGAAACGGTCACAAGGGGCGGCTAAGGTGGCGATGGCTCAGGCGAACAACAACGCGCAGCGCGAACCTTCGATGGAAGAGATTCTCGCGTCGATCCGCAGGATCATCGAGGACAGCGATACCCAGCGGCAACAGACGGACGAAGCCGTGGCGGCAGCGGCGGAAGAGGCGCCGCCTGCCAGAACGGCTAGCGTCATAGAGGTGGAAAACTTCCGGGCCGACCTTCGCGCGAGTGCGGAAGGGCATGAGGCCGAGAAGGCAAGATCGACGTCGCCGGTTTCCCTTGCCGATATCCAGGCCGAGGTCCGGGGGGCATCTCCCTCCTTTGCGGCGGACACAAAGATTGAAGCCGCCGAACCGCCGCTCTCAAAGGCGGAAATGTCGGCTGTGGAAGAGGCCCTGGGGGACGCGGCTGACGAGGCCGGTCTCGATCAGGATGAAATGATCGCCGAGTTGAGCCAGGAACTCGGGACGTTGAGAATGTCCGAGCCGATGGAGGAAAGGGCGGCGGAGGCAAAATCCACCATCCTTTCCGAGCAGGCCGGCCGGCAGGTCGCGGCCGCGTTCGGCGAACTCACCGAGGCGTTTTCGGCCAACCGCCGCCGCAGTTTCGAGGAAATTGCCGAGGAGATGATGCGCCCCATGTTGCAGGACTGGCTGGATAACAATCTGCCGGTGCTGGTCGAGCGGCTGGTGCGCGAGGAGATCGAGCGGGTCGCGCGCGGTTAGACAAGGACTGTATCCTTTCTATTTCCTCCCCAAGGAGCGAGAAGGAAAGGCGATGAGGAAGCTTGCTGTCGCAGGGTGTGCATTCATCGCTGCAGCCTGCCTGCCGTTCACGGCTTCGGCCATGGGCCTCAGCTTTGCCTGGGGTCCGACCCAAAAATGCTTCGACCCGAAATCGCCGCCGATGACGGCTTCGGCCGTGCCTTCCGGCACGAAAAAGCTGCGCTTCAATATGACCGATCTTGATGCGCCGGACTATCCGCATGGCGGCGGCACCGTCGCTTATAATGGCAACGGCAAGCTCCCTTACGGGGCTTTCCGTTATCGCGGCCCATGCCCGCCTTCTCCGCACAATTATCGCATGACGGTGGAGGCGCTCGACGGTTCCGGCAAGGTGCTCGCCACCGCCACGGCCAGGAGGCGCTTTCCTTGAGAGGCGCCGGTGTCCGGATGGAGGGCACAAACCCGCCATAGTTGACTTGCGGTGGTGCATCCGGTTTACACCGGCGCTAGGGTGCAATTCACTCTGAACAGCCCGGAAAATCTGGAACTCTCCCGATGCTTGAGAAGAATTACGATGCGGCCGGCGTGGAGCCGAAGATCGCCGCCCGCTGGGAAGAGGCCGACGCGTTCCGTGCCGGCGCAGGCGCGGAGGAGGGGGCCGAGCCCTTCGCGATCGTCATTCCTCCGCCCAACGTCACCGGCTCGCTCCATATGGGGCACGCGCTCAACAACACGCTGCAGGACATCATGGTCCGCTTCGAGCGCATGCGCGGCAGGAATGTGCTGTGGCAGCCGGGCATGGACCATGCCGGCATCGCCACGCAGATGGTGGTCGAGCGCCGGCTCATGGAGAAGCAGATCCGCCGCCGCGAACTCGGCCGCGAAGCCTTCATCGAAAAGATCTGGGAATGGAAGGCCGAGTCCGGCGGCCAGATATTCAACCAACTGAAGCGGCTCGGCGCGTCCTGCGACTGGGGCAGGGAGCGCTTCACCATGGACGAGGGGCTTTCGAAGGCCGTCATCGAGGTCTTCGTCACGCTTTATCGCGAAGGCCTGATTTATCGCGGCAAGCGACTGGTCAATTGGGACCCGAAATTCGAGACGGCCATCTCCGACCTCGAAGTGGAGAACCGCGAAGTCGACGGCCATATGTGGCACTTCAAGTACAAGCTGGCCGGCGGCGAGACCTACATTTATGTCGAGAAGGATGCCGACGGCAACGTCGTCTTCCAGGAAGAGCGCGACTATATCTCGATTGCGACCACCCGCCCCGAAACCATGCTCGGCGACGGCGCCGTGGCGGTCCACCCCTCGGACGAGCGCTACCGCCCGATCGTCGGCAAGCTGTGCGAAATCCCGGTCGGCCCGAAGGCGCACCGGCGGCTGATCCCGATCATCACCGACGAATATCCCGACCCGGATTTCGGCTCGGGCGCGGTCAAGATCACCGGCGCGCACGACTTCAACGACTACCAGGTCGCCCGCCGCAACAAAATCCCGCTCTACCGTCTCATGAACACCATCGCGGCGATGCGCGACGACGGCGAACCCTATGTCGACTGCGCCGCGCGCGCCGCCGAGATCGTCCGCACCGGCAACCTGCCGGACGAGGCGGACGTGGATGCCATCAACCTCGTGCCGGACGAATATCGCGGCCTCGACCGCTACGAGGCGCGCAAGCGCATCGTCGCCGCCATCGATGCCGAAGGTCTCGCGGTGACGGTCAAGGACGCCGAAGGGAACGCGGTTCCATATGTCGAACAGAAGAAGATCATGCAGCCCTTCGGTGATCGCTCGGGCGTGGTGATCGAGCCGATGCTGACCGACCAATGGTTTGCCGACGCCGAAACGCTGGCTCAGCCGGCGATCGCCTCGGTGCGCGAGGGCCGCACCAATTTCGTCCCGAAGAATTGGGAAAAGACCTATTTCGACTGGATGGAGAACATCCAGCCCTGGTGCATCTCGCGCCAGCTCTGGTGGGGCCACCAGATCCCGGCATGGTATGGGCCGGACGGACATATCTTCGTGGAGAAGGACGAGGCGGCGGCGCTGGATGCCGCCGTCGAGCATTATCTCGCCCTTGAAGGGCCGTGGAAGGCGTGGGTGCAGGACCGGCTCGAGAATTTTGAGCCGGGCAAAATCCTGACCCGTGACGAGGACGTGCTGGACACCTGGTTCTCCTCCGCGCTCTGGCCTTTCTCGACGCTCGGCTGGCCGGACAAAACGCCGGAGCTTGCGACCTACTATCCGACCTCGGTGCTGGTCACCGGCTTCGACATCATCTTCTTCTGGGTCGCCCGCATGATGATGATGGGGCTTCATTTCACCGACGAGGAGCCGTTCCACACCGTCTACGTGCATGCGCTGGTCCGCGACAAGAACGGCGCCAAGATGTCGAAGTCGAAGGGCAACGTCATCGACCCGCTCGACCTGATCGACGAATACGGGGCCGACGCGCTGCGCTTCACGCTCGCCGTCATGGCCGCGCAAGGGCGTGACGTGAAGCTCGATCCGGCACGTGTCGCCGGCTATCGCAATTTCGGCACCAAGCTGTGGAACGCGACCCGCTTCGCCGGGATGAACGGCGTCGCCCGCAACGATGCTTTCGCGCTGCATGAGGCAAAGCTCACCGTCAACCGCTGGATCCTGACGGAACTGTCGGATACGGCGCGGCAGATCACCGACGCCATCGCCTCCTACCGCTTCAACGACGCCGCGGCTGCTGCCTATCGCTTCGTCTGGAACAATTTCTGCGACTGGTATCTGGAACTTCTCAAGCCCGTCTTCATGGGCGACGACGAGGCTGCCAAGGCGGAGAGCCAGGCGGTCGCCGCCTTCGCGCTCGACGAAATCTACAAGCTCCTCCACCCCTTCATGCCGTTCATGACCGAGGAGCTTTGGGCCGAGACCGGCAATGGCGAGCGACAATCGCTTCTGTGCCACGCCGCGTGGCCCGTGCCCGAATTCGAAGACAAGGCCGCCGCCGGTGAGATGAACTGGCTGGTCGAGCTCATCTCCGGCATCCGCTCCGTGCGCGCGGAGATGAACGTGCCACCTTCGGCCATGGCGCCGCTGGTCATGGTCGGGGCGGGGGAGGCGACCCGCGAGAGGCTGGCGCGCCACGAGGCGGCGATCGGCCGGTTGGCACGCATCTCCGGCATTTCCTTTGCAGATGCGGCGCCGAAAGCCTCGGCGCAGCTCGTCATCGGCGAGGCCACCGCCTGCCTGCCGCTCGGCGACCTGATCGACCTTGCCGCCGAAGCCGCAAGGCTGCGCAAGGAGGTCGCCAAGGCGTCCGACGAGATGGCGCGCATCGACAAGAAGCTTTCCAACGAAAAATTCGTCGCCAACGCGCCCGACGAAATCGTCGCAGCCGAGCGCGAGAAGCTGGAAGAATACCGCGCCACAAGAGAGCGGCTGGAAACGGCGCTGTCGCGGGTGTCTGGGGAGTGACTTCAGGGGTTTTGTCTCGCTCCATTGTTTGACGGGCCGAGACAACCCCCCACTCCGTCCGCTTCGCGGCCACCTCTCCCCCTCAAAAGGGGAGAGGAAGGGTGCTCGCGGTCACGGCCGACGCTTACTCCCCCGTCGATCGGGGGAGAGGTGGCCCGCGAAGCGGGACGGAGTGGGGGTCGAACTTCATAAGCCTCCCCTCGTCGGCTCGGCCACCACCGGCTGGTCGGCGAGGGCGAGATGGTCCTTGCGGTTTTGCGCTTCGATATAGACGCGCCGCACGTCGGGGAAGCGCGTCCGGATCTGCCGCTCCAGACCGCTCACCGTCGCCTCTACCTGCTCGGAGGGAATGCCGTTTTTGAAATCGAGGCTGACGACGGCGAGAATCTCGTGCGGCCCCAGATGCACGGTCCTCAACTCGTTGACCGCTTCCACGTCCGGATGGTCGTGAAGCATTTGGCGAACCTCCGCGGAAAGTTCCGGATTGGCGGCTTCGCCGATCAAAAGGTCCTTCGTCTCGTAGGCCAGCACATAGGCGGTCACACCGAGAACCAGGCCGATCGCGATGGAGCCGGCCGCGTCGTAGCGTGTGTCGCCGGTCCACAGGCTGAGCGCCAGGCTTGCCGCGGCGATCAGGACGCCGATGCAGGCGGCGCTGTCTTCCATCAGGACGATGAAGACGGCAGGATCCTTGTGCGCGCGAAAATGCTGGAAAAAGCCCCGCTTGCCGCGCGTGGTATTGAATTCGCGATAGGCCACCGTCCAGGAAATGCCCTCGAAGACGAAGGCGGCGGCGAGCACCACGAAGGCAATCACCGGCGATTGAACCTCATGGCCTTCGCCGAGCGCCAGTATCCCTTCATAGATCGAGATTCCGGAGCCGAGCGCGAAGATCAGCATCGCCACGACGAAGGACCAGAAATAAAGCTCGACGCCGTAGCCGAACGGATGGCGCTTGTCGGGCAGTCGGCGCGCGCGGCTGAGGCCGAGGAGAAGCAGCGCCTCGTTTGCCGTATCGACCAGCGAGTGGATGCCTTCCGAGAGCATGGACGAGGAGCCGGTGAAGAAGGCCGCGATGAACTTGACCACTGCGATCGCGCCGTTCGCGCCGATGGCGGCGATTACCGTGAAGCGGCTGCCTGTCGGGTCGTGGCGCGTGCTGACCATCGGATCGGGCTCCAGGGTTGCGGTTCACTCGCCACTATAGGACGCGGACGCGGAATTACGACAGACCCGCCGGCAATCCCTACGCGGCGATCAGCGCTTTGATGCCGTCGGCCACGAACTGCACGGCCAGCGCCGCCAGGATGACGCCGAGAAGGCGGGTCAGGATGGAGCGGCCCGTCTGGCCCAGGAAGCGATCGATCCGTTCCGCGAGGATGAAGACCAGCCACGCGATGAAGAGGCAGAGAAGGATAATCGCCGCCAGTGCAAACTGTGCCGCCAAGCCGCGGAAGCCGCCCGAAAGCAGAACCGTGGCCGATATGGCGCCGGGTCCGGCGATCAGCGGTATGGCGAGCGGGAAGGCGGCGATGTTGTGGATCAGGTCCCTGGTGATCGCAACCGCAGCGCTCTTTTCCTTCCGGTCCTGCCGCTGCTCGAAGATCATCTCGAACGAGATGTAGAAAAGAAGCAGGCCGCCGGCCACGCGGAAGGCCGGAAGCGTGATGCCGAACATGTCGAGGATCGCCGTTCCGGCAACAGCGAAAAGCACGAGCACGACAAAGCCGATGATGCTCGCCCTCAGCGCCACCTGTCCGCGCTGCGCCCGGTCCATGCCGGCGGTGAGCGCAAGGAAAAGCGGCGCCAGACCGACCGGGTCGATGGTCACCAGGATGGTGACGAAGGCGTTGAACAGGCTGTCGTAACTCGGCACGGATGCCCCCGAACTGTTCGAAAGCGTCCGGAATGAACTCCGACGGCTTCCGACCAGCATTCATAAACCATCGTCGATCGATGCGGTAGCGGAGCCCGACAAGTCGCGGATCGGGCAGGGCGGCGCTGTTTGCGGCGCCTGTCCACCTGAACTCGGCTTCATTTTCCCCGCTGAAACTTTCCGTTAACCTTAACGAATGGTTTCCATTGCCTCGGCCGGCCCCGCGCTCCAGTTTTACAGTACAAGCGGGAAAGCGATGAACCGGATTCTCACCCTCTTTGTCTGTCTGCACTGGGCCGTCGTTTTCGTCGCCCTGACGCTGCTTGCCGGCCTGCATGGCGGCGAGAATTTTACCGCGGTGCTGGCGGCGATAGGCATCCAGTTTTCCGTCGATGCGATGCCGGTGCCGGCGGGGCTTTGCGCGCTGCTTGCGGTCGGGTTCGGCATCGTGGCAAGCCTCTTTCTGTGGGCCCTCGTCACCGGCTTCCTCGACCGGCGGGTCGAGGAGAACGCGGCCGACGAGGTCGCGCCGCTTGCGTTCGCAGGCGCCGTTGCGGTCTTCACGCTCGTTTTCCTCGGCTGCGCGGCGGGCGCGGAAGTCATCGGGCTCTACCGGTCGATGGCGCTCGAGATCGGTGCGCTGCTGGCATCCTATCTCGCCATATGCGCGGAGCGGCGCATGGCCGTCGCCGCGGCGGTCAGCGCGAGCAATGAGGCTGGCGCGGCCGCCCGCACCATGGCCCTTCACGCGGCGCATGACAGCCTGCTTGCCCGGCTTGGCGGCGGCGGGAAAAGCAGGGGAGCCCGCTGATGCGCTACCTGCTCATCGCATGGGCAGCGCCTCTCGCCCTTTTCTGGGGATGGTACTTCCTGTCCCTGAACGACATGAATTTCGGCTACATCATGCTGACCCGCCAGATGCATGACTTTGTATTCGAGATTTACGGCAATATCCTTGGCATCGACCCTGCGACCATCCCGCCGCTCGTGGCCAAGGCCTGCATCTTCGATTCTTTCTTCATCGTCGCGCTCTACGCCTTCCGCCGGCGACGCCAGATCCGCTCCTGGTGGCGTGGACGGCGGGCCCGCTCGATCGCGAACGCGATGGTGGAATCGATGGAACGGCCTGAACGCGAAACAGGTCCATATGCGCGGGTCGCCTTGGCGCCTTATGCCGAGGGCGCCGTCCGGCCGCCGAGCGCCTGAAGGCGGTCGAGCACGCCTTGCAGGATGAAGGAAGCGGCGGCGGAATCGATCCGCGCTTCCCGCTTCTTGCGCGACACGTCCATTTCGATCAGCGCCCTGTCGGCGGCAACCGTCGAAAGCCGCTCGTCCCAGAAGGCGAAGGGCAGGTCGGTCAGCCTCTCCATGTTCCTGACGAAGGCGCGGCTCGCCTGGGCGCGCGGGCCTTCCGAGCCGTCCATGTTGATCGGCAGGCCGACGACGATGCCGCCGGCGTTCTCGCCGCGCGCTGCCGCCAGCAGCTTCTCGGCATCGATGGAGAACTTCTTGCGCATGATAACCGGGCGCGGATGCGCGAAGGCGAGCGAACGGTCCGAGACTGCAAGCCCTATCGTCTTCGTGCCGAGATCGATGCCGGCGAGCGTCCTCCCCGGCGGCAAACCCCGCAGCAATTCGTCAACCGACCGGACCGGCACCAGGACTTCCCTTTGACCTTGTAACGGGCCGTTCTATGCTGCGGGGAACTGAAAAGCGAGCCGGAGAAATTTCCGATGAAAATCACCTGGTATGGCCATTCCGCGTTCCGCGTCGAAGCGGGAAACGCGACAATACTGATCGACCCGTTCCTCACCGGCAACCCGTCATGGGACAAGGGATGGGAGGGGCCGGCCGAGGGCGTGACCCATGTGCTCCTGACACATGGCCATAACGACCATGTCGGTGACACGCTTGCCATCCTGAAGAAGACGGGCGCCATGCTGGTCGCCAATTTCGAGATATGCATGTACCTCGTGGGGCAGGGCGTGGACCAGGGCAAGATCAATCCCGGCAACCATGGCGGCACGGTCGATTGCGGCGGCTTTACCACGACCTTCGTTGCCGCCTGGCATTCGTCCTCCTTCGGCGGCGAGGGCGGCACCAACACGTATCTCGGTAATCCGGGCGGGCTCGTCGTGCATTTTCCGGGCGACAAGACGCTCTACCATATGGGCGACACCGACATTTTCTCCGACATGGCGCTCATCCACGAACTGCACGAGCCGAAGATCGGCCTCGTGCCGATCGGCGACCGCTTCACCATGGGCGGCGCGGTGGCCGCGCTTGCCTGCCGGCGTTTCTTCAAGTTCGAGACGGTGCTGCCATGCCATTACGCATCCTTCCCGATCATCGATCAGACGGCGGAAAAGTTCGTGGCGGGCATGGAAGGCTCCGGGGTCCAGATCCTGACGCCTGAACCGGGGGGCTCGGCCTCGCTGTAGTTCGGAGCCTTGCTTCATTCGACGCTGCGGCGGCTGGCGATATTGCGTGCCGCCGCCGCCGTCGCTATGACGCGCCTTGATTTGCGCCGGAGAACAAGATGTCGGTCACCATCGATACCGTGAAGCGCGTGGCGAAGCTTGCCCGCATCGCCGTGGACGACGAGGACGCCCGCCGCATGACGGGCGAACTCAACACTATCCTCGGCTTTGTCGAGCAACTGAACGAGGTCGACGTTTCCGGCGTCGAGCCGATGACTTCCGTCATGCCGATGGAAATGAAGAAGCGGCAGGATGTCGTGACCGATGGCGGCAAGGCAGGCGACGTCATGGCCAATGCGCCCGCGGCGGAGGAGAATTTTTTCCTCGTGCCGAAGGTCGTGGAGTAGACTCTCCGGGCGGCCCCGCCTTTTC
>JAKDNM010000195.1 GCA_030456445.1 Hyphomicrobiales bacterium | reverse complement strand
CCGGGGAAGGCCGCCTTGTTTGGAGCGTGGTGACGCGCTGTTTTTGTGGTTGATTCTATAGCCACGATGCAAACAGCGAGGATAGCCACGTGTCCGTTCGTCGGATGGAGATTTTGGGTGCGGCCGGCCGACGTCGGAATTGGTCGAGGGCGCTGAAGGAGCAGATCGTTTCGGAAACGCTGGAGTCGGGGGTCACGGTGACCGAGGTAGCGCGTTGTCACGATCTTGACCGCTCCCTTGTGTATCGCTGGCGACGTGCTTTTGGGGTGAGACGCACTCGTGCGGCCCCGGCCTTTGTGCCAATTGAAGTCGTTGACGGCCCCGCGGCTGCGGAAGGTTCACCGCCGCCCGTGATGTCCAGCGGCGATGGGCTGTCTTCCACTTGCCATAATGCTCCGGCAGATCGCGCCAATGCGCGCCGGAACGCAAAATCCACAAACATCCATTTACGAACAAGCGGTTATCCGATCCCGTTCGCCCGGGATCGCTGACTTTTCCCGGCACCAGCACCGCGATCCGCGCCCACTGTGTCTCGCTCAATTCGTATCGCTTGATCCCCATCATCAACTCCGCGTTCAACATGGAACCCTATGAATCAGACATCACGACACTTGGGAATCCTGAATGTCGATCGGCTCTAGCGAAGGGCATCGTTTCGACGGCTCCGAACTGTAAGCATTGTGTCTAACATTTCTCTGGACTTCGCATGCAAAGGAAGCGTCATTGGTCTTGCGGAGGCAGGGGCGATTGGTTGGCCTCCGGGTGGGAATGAGGCCGGCCTGCTCATTGAGCGGGCTTGTGTCGGTACAGACACCGGGTGGTCCGGCGCTGAACTGACGGAGATGATCATGAACGCCACCACGAATGAGGCAGCAGTCGCCGAGAAGATTGCTAACGATACCTCCACCTGCGGAATTGTTGGCCCCACTGCGGGCGGTGCTGCGGAAAGGAGTGCGCTCCGCCGCCGTAAAGTGGCGGTTGAAGGAAAGCGGCAGAAGATTGCCCCTGTCCCAGCGGGTAACAAGACCGCCATCGTGCTGATGAAGCTCAAAACCCGTCGCGGTGCGACTGTCGAGTCCTTGATGCAGGCAACCGGATGGCAGGCTCATTCGGTGCGGGGTTTTCTGTCCGGTACGGTGCGCAAGAAACTGGCTCTCACGGTGATCAGCGAGATCGGCAAGGATGGCGTGCGTCGATATCGCATTGACGAGCACGCCTGAAGACGGGGCAGTCCCGGTGATCACGAAGCTGGATCGCGAGCTTGAACAGCTCGAAGCGATGTCGCGCGCCGAACTTGTAGAGCGGTGGCGGGCAATCTATGGCTGCCCGCCACCTGCCGGAGTCCGCCGCGGTCTGCTCATCTATGCGGCCGGCTGGGACATCCAGGTCAAGCGGCTGGGAAACTTCTCCGGCGAAGCGAGACGCATGCTCCGCCGCGAGATCGACCGTATCCGGCCTGAGCGCCGGGTGGGTCCGGGTGAAGCAGCTGGTGACAGGCCTGATGGCACCCCGTCACCGAACATACGGGCCAATGGCGAGGTGGATGCAGCCGCCGACAATCATAATTCTTTATCGATGGTCTCGCCTTCAGTCGAAAGACGCAAGCCCGTTGCCGGTGCCCGGCTTCTGCGGGACTGGAATGGTCGAACCCATGTGATCGACGTGATTGAGAACGGTTATCTCTATGATGGGTCAGTCTATCGATCGCTGTCTGCCATCGCCCGCCGGATCACCGGCGTCCATTGGTCTGGTCCGAGGTTCTTTGGTCTATGAGCGGCAAGAGCAGACTTCATTGTGCGATCTATACGCGCAAATCGACAGAGGACGGGCTTGAGCAGGAGTTCAACTCGCTTGATGCCCAGCGGGAGGCCTGTGCCGCGTTCATCACATCGCAGGTCGGGCTGGGCTGGAAGCTGGTGCCCGAGCACTATGATGATGGCGGCATCTCTGGCGGCACGATGGAGCGGCCGGCACTCCAGTGTCTTCTTGCCGACATCGCAGAGGGCAAGGTCGATGTCGTAGTCGTCTACAAGATCGACCGGTTGACCCGATCGCTGATTGATTTTGCCCGGATCGTGGAGATCTTCGATCGCCACGATGTCTCGTTCGTCTCGGTGACGCAGCAGTTCAACACGACGACGTCGATGGGACGTCTGACGCTGAATGTGCTGCTCTCGTTTGCCCAGTTCGAGCGCGAGGTCACGGCGGAGCGTATCCGCGACAAGATCGCGGCGTCGAAGAAAAAGGGCATGTGGATGGGTGGCACCGTGCCACTTGGCTACCGGGTGGAAAACAGGAAGCTCGTCATCGATAAGATTGCGGCGTCGGCGGTCAGGAACCTGTTCAAGCGTTACCTGCAACTCGGTTCGGTTCCGACTCTGGCGCGCGAACTGAATGATTACAGCGGCACGGACGGAACCATCGCGTCGCTGCTTCGTGCCGACAGCGGGCAGGGGCGTCGCCGGCCGGCAAGCAGGATCGGCAAGGGCAAGCTCTATTACATGCTGTCCAATCCGATCTATGCGGGTCGCATCCGGCATGGCAGTGCGATCTATGCAGGCGAGCATCAGGCTATTATCGATGATGGCACCTTCGAAGCCGTTCAGAAACGACTTGCCGAGCAGTCACCGCGACCACGAGGTGTGCCGGTCCAGCGTGATATCCATCTTCTGAACGGCCTGCTGTTCGACGAGACTGGTGATCGATTGAGTCCGATCCATGCCAGCAAGGCAGACAAGCGCTACCGCTACTATATCTCCAGCCGGCTGAAGGAGAACGGATCGGAGCGCAAGGACGGGTGGCGCGTTCCTGCTGCTGAGATCGAGGCGATCGTGCTCCAGCAACTCACAACACTCCTGGCCGACAAGGTCAGGCTAGCGAGCTGGATCGATCGGGCAGGGCAATCCGCCCGCATCGAAGTCGGGCTGGATGAGGCAGTCAGGATGTCCGATCGGCTGAAAACATGTCCATGGTCATCGCCAAACCTGCGTGAGCTCATCTACGCGATGGTTCAACGGATCGACGTTGCCAAGGGTCGCATTCGCATCAAGATCGATACCGCCAGCTCGGTCGGCTGGCTGATGGGAAGCGTAACGGCCGCAGACAATAATGCGGCCGTATCCCCGCATGCTGGTCAGGCATCATGTGTGAGCAGGGCCGAGAAGGCAAGGGCGGTCCGAACATCCAATGGTTCGGATCTGTATGTCATCGAACTACCGCTCTCGATTCGCCAGCGTGGTGTCGAGCGGCGCCTGGTGATCTACGGGCAGACTGCATCGTTGCGCCGGCCGGATCGGCCATTGATAGAGACGCTTGCGCGTGCCCATGCCTATCTCAAAGCGCTCACCGACGGGCAGGGTCTCACGCGCAAGGATGTTGCCGAACAGTTCGGCGTGCATCCCGAAGACGTCAGCCGGCTGCTGCCGCTTGCCTTTCTCTCGCCTCGGATCGTCGAAGCTATTCTGACTGGGCAGCAGCCGGCCGATCTGTCGGTGCGACATCTCGCACGCGGCATCGATCTCCCGATTAGTTGGGCTGAACAGGGCAGGTTGCTCGAGATCTGACCAGTCACTCGGTATCGAAATCCAGCCGGAGCCGAAACAACATCGACGGTGGGTGCCGCTTCATTTACTCGTCTGACCAGCGTGGAGGATCACGGCGATCACGCCACCATCGCCACCGCGAGATAGTGGACACGGAAAAGGCCCAACTGAGACGAAGCCGGCAAAAGCCATTGGAACTGGGAGTTTGCGGAGAAACGGTTCCACGATCTCCAGCCTCAGTAGCGCCAAGCGACGGAAAACACGACGCTATTTGAAGGCTAGGAGGCTTTGACGAAAACCAAAGGACCGAATGGTGGGCGTGACAGGGATTGAACCTGTGACCCCTGCAATGTCAATGCAGTGCTCTCCCGCTGAGCTACACGCCCATTCGCGCCGCGCATAGACCACATCCTGGCGGCTTGCGTCAATAGCGGAGGGGAGGGCCGAAAAAGATCGCTTGCAACCGCCGCTCTCCTTGCGAAGGCCCCTCCATCGGCAATGTGGCGGCCGGCGGGTTTCCGGCGCGCAAATAGACGGAGCTATCCGCCCAAGCCCGATCGCAGATATTCGATTGCTGCGGTCACCGCGAGGAGCAGCAGCACTTTGCGCCAGTGCAGCGCGAGCATGAAGATGAAGGAATCCATGGAGATGGTGTCGAGCAGCTATTTGGGGTCTCGGCCCAAGCATGGGGTCTCGGCCCAAGCATGATGTGATCGGATTGAATCGCTCCATGCTCTTATCTCTTTGT
>JAKDNM010000001.1 GCA_030456445.1 Hyphomicrobiales bacterium | reverse complement strand
ACGAGAACCAAGGCGTTGCCAACGCCGTTCTTCTGCCATCGGTAGTGGAAGAACGAGCTCATCAGCTTCCCAATCCCATTGGTAATAGGATTGAAAATGAGGCTCCTGCGACGGGTGCATAGCTCTTGATCTCGTCGGCTCCGCCGGCATCGATGAACCGAGTGTCATCAGTTGCGGATTCCGAGGTTATCCGGCCGGGTATTCCAACTTGAAGCCGGCCACCATTCCGGAATGAAGCCGGCCACGATTCCGATTAGTATCCGGCCACTTTAACGGGGCTAAAGAGAACACATCTGGGTCAGCAACTTTGGCATGACGGTCCTTTTGAACAAGGGACGCGTGATGCCGGCAAAGAGAAGGCTGACCATGAGAAACTTACGACAAATGCTGCGGCTTGCCGGTGACGGAACGAGCGCCCGCGAGATTGCGCAGAGACTGGGAATAGCGCGCAGCACCGTGCAGGATAATCTGAAGCGGGCGGCCGCGGCGGAACTGAGCTGGCCGCTGCCGGGCGACCTGACCGACGATGCTCTGGAGAACCGGCTGTTCGCCAGAGCGGGGGTGAAGCAGGGCCTGCGCCGGCTTCCCGAGCCGAACTGGGCGCAACTGGCGCAGGAGTTGAAGAAGCCGGGCGTCACGCTGATGATCCTGTGGGAGGAGTATCGTGCCGTTCATCCCGGAGGCTATGGCTACAGCCGCTTCTGCGACCTGTTCCGCAGCTTCGAGCGGCGACTGTCGCCGACCATGCGGCAGGAGCATGTCGCCGGCGACAAGGTCTTCGTGGATTACTCCGGCAAGAAGCTCGCCATCGTTGATCCCCTGACTGGCGAGATTCGCGAGGCGGAGATCTTCGTCGCCGTGCTCGGCGCATCGGGCTGCACCTACGCGGAAGCGACCTGGACGCAAACGCTGCCGGACTGGATTGGCGCGCATGTGCGCATGTTCAACTTCTTCGGCGGTGTTCCCCGCCTGATCGTGCCCGACAACCTGAAGTCCGGCGTCACTCATGCCTCCTTTTACGATCCGGAGATCAACCGCAGCTATGGCATGATGGCCTCGCATTATGGCGTCGGCGTTCTGCCGGCCCGGCCGAGGCGTCCAAAGGACAAGGCCAAGGTCGAGAACGGGGTTCGCTTTGCCCAGACCTGCATTTTGGGTCGGCTGCGGCGGCAGACCTTCTTCTCGCTGGCCGAGGCTAATGCCGCGATCGCCCAGGCGCTCGATCGTATCAACGACCATGTCATGCGCCGCCTTGGCGTCAGCCGCCGCCATCTGTTCGAGACCGTGGAACGGCCTGTGCTGGCAAGCCTACCTGCCGAGGATTACGAGTTTGCCGAATGGCGCCTGGCCCGTGTCGCCACCGACTATCATGTCGAGTTCAAGGCGTTCTTCTACTCCGTTCCGCATGGCCTGATCCGCCAGCAGGTCGACATCCGCGCGACGAGCAGGGCAATCGAGATATTCCACCGCGGCAAGCGCGTCGCCGTTCACCAGCGCCGCTATGGCGGACGGCGCTACGGCACGAACCCTGAGCACATGCCCAGTTCCCACCGCCGATATGCCGAGTGGACACCGGACCGCTTCCGGCGATGGGCAGCTTCGATAGGACCGCAAACCGAGGGGCTGATCATCGCCATTCTGGCGAACCGGCCGCATCCCGAACAGGGCTTCCGGACATGTCTGGGCATCCTACGCCTGTACCGCGACCTCCATCGTGATCACGCCGAAGTTGTCTCGGCCCGCGCCATCGAGATCGGCGGGCTCACCTGCAAGAGCATTGCAGCGCTCATTGCCAACCACAAAGCCACCCGGCCCTCCGCCGGTCCCGGCGCCATCATCGATCACGCCAATCTGCGTGGTCCCGGCTACTTCCACTAAGGAAAGACAAGATCATGCTGACCCATCCCACCCTCGACATGCTACGCGATCTCGGCCTGCACGGTATGGCCAAAAGCTTCCAGGATCTCGACGCCCAGTCGGAAGCTCGCGCCCTCGATCATGGCGAATGGCTCGCCATCTTGCTCGAGCATGAAGCAACGCTACGCCGCCAGAAACGCTTCGAGGCCCGTGCCCGCGCGGCCCGGCTGCGTCATGATGCGCAGGTCGAAGATACCGACTTCCGTGCCGAACGTGGTCTTGATCGTTCCCTGTTCCTCAAACTCGCAAGCTGCGACTGGATCCGGCAGCGTCATGGGCTCCTGTTGACCGGCCCGGCCGGCGTCGGAAAGAGCTGGCTTGCCTGTGCCCTCGGCCAAAAAGCCTGCCGGGAGGACTTCTCCGTCGCCTATCATCGCGCCCCACGGCTCTTTGCCGAGCTTGCTCTGGCAAGGGGCGACGGCCGATATGCCAGGATGCTGAAGGCGCTGGCCAAGACTGACCTGCTCATCCTGGACGACTGGGGACCCGAAAAGCTGACCGACGAGCAGCGTCGTGACCTCCTCGAAATCGTCGAAGATCGCTACGAGCGGCGCTCGACCATCGTCACCAGCCAGGTTCCTGTCGACCGATGGTACGAGATTATCGGAAATCCTACCATCGCTGACGCCGTCCTCGATCGCCTCGTGCACAATGCCTATCGCATCGAACTGGCCGGCGAGAGCATGAGAAAACAGCGAGCCATCGCCATGCCGGAAACGGCTCAGGCTTGACCCGAAACGAAACTCGAAGCAAACCTCAACAACGACCCAGGTGATGTTCAAAGGTGGCTGGCTTCAAATCGGAAACGCGGCCGGAATGAAATCAGAATGGGTGGCCGGTGATTGATCGGAATCGCTGGCCGGCTTCGTCGGAATACACAGTCATCAGTCGAGAACTGCACGTTCTGCGTTCGAGGTGGGAACCACTTGCAAAGTGACAGGCGGCCCGTTCGCAACCTCATGAAGCCGCCACGAGCCTTCAGCGCCTGCATCACAC
Organism: Hyphomicrobiales bacterium; assembly: GCA_030456445.1. Taxonomy (GTDB): domain Bacteria; phylum Pseudomonadota; class Alphaproteobacteria; order Rhizobiales; family Rhizobiaceae; genus Mesorhizobium_L. The sequence goes on along the minus strand of JAKDNM010000001.1, from coordinate 93,110 downwards.
GCGGCAATCCTAGGCCATGGCTTGGGTCGTTCTGCGTCGTGAAGTTCTTCAGAAAGCATCCCCGAACAAGATCGTATTCCTGATCGGTGGGCATTCCATCTTCTATCGGCTTGCCGAGTGCTCTGGCCGCCAAGCCTGGACCGCTGTCGAAAACGGAGATCTCCAGAAACTCAACGCGTGGCCGTGCCGAGGCATCGGCCATACTGGCATAGTATTCGCGCAAAACCGCAAGCCCCCCGGCATGACTATCATGGAGAATGTCAACCGGCCTCAATGCAAACAGAATGCCTCTTGCAGAGCGCCGATAGAAGGCGCCGTTGAGATCCGTCCGCGCATGAACGTGCGTGTTTGAGAACAGCTCCTTAAGCAGACCGGCGATGATGTCGGTCTCAACTTCCTCGAGGCGCAGGCGCTGGCGGTTGACCAGCCTTCCCAAGGCCCGATTCACCACGCCTTGAAAGTCGCCGCGCACCGCACCCGATATCGGCTGGTAGAGGAGGGGGTTAGGACCATCCAGCTCAATATGATCCACCGAAAGCAATGCGATCACCCCGCCGTGAACCATCCGGTCGAGGTCGCCGCTATAGAGTTCGCGCAGGCGCGCGACAGCGAGTTTCAGCATGCCAGCCGTTACGTCACGACGCCCATCACGGCCGATGATGCGGTCTGCGAAGACAGTCGCGACAAGACCGTATGTCCGATGAAGCAACGACCTCGCGGCGTCCTCTGGCGCTTCGTCGGAGGCCAATTGAAGGGTCGCTGGGTCGTTAGATCTAGCCCAGCTGACTGCAAGTTGGGCGCCGGCTGCCGCGCCACCTGGTCGAGCTTCAAACGGCCACTTGTTGGGAACAGTGAGAAGGCTCGACCGCCGCGCAAAGTCCTCAAGTGCCTGCTCACACTCGCCATAGGCCGCGCGTCGGTTCAAAATATCGTGGTCTCGGCTTCGTTCCATCGATCGCGTCTTAAGTCAGATCGAGTTTAGCCCGAAACTCATCCCATTCGCGTTTCGTCATCGACGTGCCCGAATGCTCGACCGTCTCCCCGGCGAGCATCCTGCGCAAAGCTCGCAGCGCCTGACCCGAGAACGTGGCGGCCTCCAACCGGTGTTCCCGGAACGCTTCAAACGTCAGCGGAACCCACTTTCGCATCACGTCCAATATTACATCCGCATAGGCGCGGATTTCATATTGTGCATGGGGATCGGCGCGCAGCCGCAGAAAATTCATGAGGTTATGGAGATCAGTCTTCCAATACCACTGGGTGTAAAAATTCAAGGTAAGGTTCATGCGCGCAAGCTCCCGCGCTAACCCTTGACGCTCATCATCCAGGCGTTTGCCGTCTTCGTCGTGGTTGAGTAGGTCAAGGTAGTGATCGTAGTTCCGTTCAGCATCCTCGGTCAGAATACGAAGCACGTGTTTGGCTTCTTCGGCACCGACAACCTCGCCGCGTCCTTGCCGGTTCTGAACCGATTGCGCGGCAAGCTGCTCGGTAGCTGGAACATAAAACTCGCGATCGAGAATGGAATACCGCGCCGAATACTCATTCACGTTGGCCATGCGATGTCTGATCCACTGCCGGGCGACGAAGATCGGCATCTTCACGTGTAGCTTAATCTCCGCCATTTCGAATGGCGTCGTATGCCAATGACGCAGAAGATAGTTGATGAGATTGCTATCCTCGGACACCTGCTTCGTGCCTCGACCGTAAGAAACGCGGGCGGCCTGCACGACGGCGCTGTCGTCTCCCATATAGTCGACCACCCTGACGAACCCGTGATCCAATACCGGGAGAATTTCGAAGAGTATTTCCTCTAGCCCCGCCGCCACAGGCCGCCGAGTTGGAACGGCCGCCTCGCGGGCTCGTGCGATCTCGAGCGATTGTTCGTTGGAGATATTGCTCATTCCTGATCCTTGATCATCGCGCGACCGAAGTAGTTCTCTACCCCGACCGTCGCCCGCTTAGAAGCACCCTTGCGCGATCAGTGTGAAAATCTAACTACCGCGGAGTTATGGCCTCCAGCATCGGCACCAACTAACTTGTTGTTGTCAAGGCTCAAATGCCGCCGTTACGTGTGCTGCCTTGCTTGACTGCTGATACGCAAAGCTCCCAAGCAGCGTGCATGAATATGATTTCTCAAGCTTGTCCCTCACGGATTTTGAAAGACTGGCAAATGATCTCGTCAGTCGGGAAATAGGGCTGCGCTTCGAAGCTTTCTCCCGGCGTGTCGTCGGTTGGGCAATTGTCCGGTGCCGGGCTATTGCGAAGCCGATGCGATCGAGCCTCGCCCCCGATGGCAGTAGGGCAGATTGCGATCTGAATAACTGACGGGTCTCTCAGCGACCGGTCCGTCGCTGTTCCAGCGTCGGTGGCGGCAAGAATGGCCGATTACCGGTCACTCGGCACGTGGATCGGAGATCGGAGATCGAGACAAATCTGAGTTTCGAGCGCGTGCTTGCGCCTTATTTCGTCGCGACTTGCATAATCCGAGAATATCACCGTATTGATGTCGAATTGCTGGGTGCTCCGGTGGCGGCCGTGTTCAATAACTGATGTGTGCTCGCACGAAAGTCTTGTCATCTGATATTCTCGGTGCGTCGCAGCAAGTCGCCTGTCGTGCTTGCAAGCACCATGTATTGTGATAGGTTTTTTTACGGCAATTGTCCACACTTTTCTAGCTGAATATCTTCAGCCGCCCCAGAACGAACACGGATCAAACCGATCCTGAATTCGGTAGAAGTAGGCGGTTCCTGAAGCTTTTACCTCGTTAACCACATAGATAGTCGGTGTACGACACACAACCTGGATTTGATCGTCCGCCAGCGCCGCCAAGCAGAAAGCCACCGCATGCGTTTTCGGCCCGATCGCAAAGCACGTCGTGCTGTCGGTGCGGCTATTCAGTACGGTCGCCGCGACACCTGCGATCTCGTGCAGATGGAAATATTCCTGCCTGACTCCGGGAATGGCACTCAGCTGTTCGAGGGCTGGCTTTTCCCGATTGATCACGGACGAAGGCAGTCTGCGCTGGCCCTCCTTAATGTGAAATAGCACCAGCTTGTTGGGTTCGAAGCGATCGACGATGGGACTTGCCTGCGTAAGTTCCGCACCGACGGAAATGTAAAGATCGCGCCTCATCGGGACGTAGTCCTCCGCCTCCAGGTAAGGAATCTGCGAAGATGTCCACTCACCTTCGGAGATCAGCGCAGTCGGCCGGCCGGACAAGTCCTCGGGTGTTGTCTCGATTTCGTATTTTTCCGCCTCCGAATAGACGAGATCGATTGAGGAGAACATTTCGCAGCGAAAGCCGAGACCCAGAAGGAAGAGCAGGTATCGCTTGGGTATGCAGGTCATATCCATCAAGACCCGCAGAGCGCGACCCTTGGCGCGGGTGACTCGGGTTATCTCCGCCTCGAGCGCTTTGGCATTCTCGGTGAACTGGGCGGAGCCCTGCATATCCAAGAACTTTGCATTGGTGAGCCCCGCTTGAATGGTCGCGCGATGCCCTTGCTTTCGTCTTTCCATCTCGGTATCCGACGATGCAAAGTGGATGACGAGTAACTCTGTACTTCGGCCGGCAAGCAGCTTGACGCAGGCGTGGCATCTGCTCTCCCAGCTCACGGCCGTGAGCACTAGGTCGTACCGGTCGTAGAGGACGCCATCATCTTGAAGGATCTGCTCCGAAACGCTGAACGGGCCGATCGGTATCTCGCTAATCATCGATGTTGAACACCTCGGAACGAAGGGGAAGCGACAGCTGCAGATCTTCGGCCGACCCTACCTTCTTCGCGAACTGCTTTGCCCAGTCGTTGGGCTTGGTATCCGATGCGCCGAGGCAGATCTGAAAAAGAACATCTTCGGTCAGCCTGACCGGTTCGTAGGCACCACGGTAGGAGAACATGAACCGTGGTGCGAAGCGACGGTGCAGGCGGAAACCAGTAACCTTCGGTGTCTCCTCCTGGTCCTTGTCGAGCACTCGTTTAGATGTCGTCGCACGAAGATAGCCGGAGAGCTCGGCACGATGAATCATTTGGTTGACGGCTTCGATTTGCGCTGCATTTGCAGAATAAGTACGGGCTTGAGCGATGAAGAACAGTCCTCGTTCTGCTGTCGCCAGCGCTGATGTGTCTTCAAAATCAGCCTGGAGGACGTGGGTCAAACTGCCAAGCGCATTCACAAATCTCAGCACTGCTTCCGCGTTCGAGTCTGTCAGAATGCCGATCCCATCGTAAAAAGCATCGCTTGAGGCATAGATACCGTCTGTCTGCGTTTGGACTGCGATCTTTCCTCCAGATCGTGCAAACCTCTCCAAAACATCTTCTGGCGATCGCGTCCCCGCCTTGCGCGCGAAACGATCGAAGATCTCTGCCATGATCTCGAGGAAGTCGCGGATCGAGCCGTCGGCCAAGGCAGTTACAATGCTCACCCCCGAGAGAGGTATCCTACGCTGACCAAGCCTATTCGCCAAATGAAGCATGGCTCCGACATTCTTTCGGCGCAACCAAGCCTGCTGACTCCTTGATTTAAGGGCCTGGGCATTCTTCGCGATCCTGGACATATCGTCTAAGGGCGGATCGGCTGAGAAATTTTCTTTCGAGCCCGTCCAATGCCAAAGGATGTAAGCTTGATAATAGGGAAGCGCACCGTTCGCCGTTTTTCCGAGCCCATAAATGTCAAGATCAAGTGAATCGAGGAATTCTGCTGCCTTCCTTATATGCTGCGCAAGAGGCGCAGTAGAGCGCGCGATCATGACATCTATGATATCGTTTACAACAACAGTTCCAAGTCGGTTTTTAAGCGAGAAATAGCTCTCAATTTGGGATCCGGAAACCTTGGGGCGCCTATCCTCCTTGATCGAGAAGTAGACCCTCAGGCTCGCGACTGCTTCGCATAGCGCAAGAAACTCTGGGCTCTTGCGATCGTCTAGGGATAGGACGCGTCGATCCGCATCCGTCAATGGCTGCTCATCGATGAAGGTGTCGCCCGCTTCTACAGCCTCCCCAACCGAGCAAACGACCCACGAGATCGGAAACCGACTCTTGCGGACCAGCGTATTCACGGACTTCCGCTGCAGGGGACTCATTACCTCGCAATCGTCCAAGCAGAATTTGAATCCAAGCCGGGCACCGCTTGACGGTTTGGCATGCCTTACGGACTGGGAGAGCTGATCGATGACATAGGACAGAAACTCATAAGGTTCGCGGGTAGGGAGAATCTCTATTAGGCTAGGCACTTGGCCGCGACCGCAAGCTTCATTCATCCTCCTCACTAGAGTGCGCAGTACCCTTGAAAGATCAATGAACGTCTTAGGTGCCTTTTCGGTGAACGGAAGCAACCGAGGAAACTCGTCGCAAGTGTTGGTAACAATCGCCAGTTCGTCGCGCGCCGATAGCGCCATGACGCCTTCGATACGCAATTGATGCGTCGCAGACAGGGCCTTCTCAGCAGCGATCAACTCAAGCGCGAGCGAATAAAAGCGGAAGAATTCGTAGTCCGGGTTTGGGGATCCTGGAAAAATCTCGTCCCAGCCCATATAGCCCATTGATCCGGAAACGTGATCGGGAAGCCTAATATAGATACCGATGTGGTTGAAGTCCGAGATCGTCTTTTGAATCTGGAGCGACGGGTTTGAAAGGAGATCTTCCCAGCATATGCTTCTTAAAAGTGTGGTCTTCCCACTTCCTCGGCTTCCGTAAACATACACGGATTTGTCGCCCGACAGATGTACCGCCGTCGGCGTAAACCAGATAAGTGGTGCGCCGGAGCTATCGTGCTCCCACCGTGTCGGACGGAAGGGATTCAAAACAGCCACCTCAGATTTCCCCCCTCAGAATCCAACTCTTCGGTTCAAGGTCATAGTTGTCGATAACGATGCTTCGTTCAGCAAAAAGCTCCTCGACGATGGCGACCAAACGCTCCTCGGATGCAATTCCCGGGGCCTGTTCAGCTTGCGCCTTCAGTTCCGACCAATAGATCTGGCCCACCTCGAGTATCTTCGCGTATACGAAGCCAGTATTTCGGTCAGAACTGCGCCGCCGGCCATTGTTCAGTGCGATTGATACCGTCGCCTCTTGTTTCAGAATGCCGGATTTGTCCATCCGAAAGGGCGTTACACGGCAAGCGAGCGGTGATGAGTTTTCTCCGAAGAGGATATCGACGAGATTGAAGCCTTTGGGGATGTCCGGCGCGCTTATCGAAACCAAACGGTCGCCGGTTGGCAGTTGCACTATTTCTACCGGGTCTTCGTGAATATGCCCATGCAGGTAGATGACAGGTCGGCCGAGTTCGCTCAAAGCCCCGCGCAGGGCCCCGCCGTTGACCAGCTCGGTGTAGGGAGCAAGACGAGGGCGTCGCTGCGGCAGCAAGTTGTGATGCGCGACGAGCACAGCGATAGATGAGCCGGATCCGCCTTGGAGCGCCTTGACGACTGCCGCGATGCTATCTTCGGAAATCGCCGGCGTGTCCAATTGACGGTCGTAATAGGCCCGAATGGCGGTCTCGGGATCCGGTCCGCTGATGGCAGCATCGATTGCGGCCGCGATCTGAGTTCGGAATTCCGGGGGTATGAACGCTTCCTCACCGCAGCCCCAGCAGCTGTTCAGCAAGAAGAGCTCCGCTCGGGATGGCCCCTTCGGAATTGTCAATGCGATAGGTTTGCCTACCGGCAGGGGCGGGAGGCCGGCCTTCGCGAGCGCTTGAACCAATGGGGTGAATTTGGTGTTCCTGCCCGGTTCTTTTGCAAGGACCCGATCTATATCGTGGTTTCCCGGTACGATGCCCACCGGAAGCTTTCGATAGATACCCTTATTGCCGATCTGAAGCGCGCTTGCTATGTAATTCGCACAGGCTGCATAGCCGTCGAGTTTGCCGTAGTCTGTCAAGTCCCCCATCAACAGGACACAATCGACATCATCGCTCTCGATGATTTCGTATATCCGCCGAAAGACGGTTTTAACGGGGCTTCGTGAGATAATATTTTTCAGGTTGAACGGGAACGTTGTGTCTTTGTCGTCAACAAAGGCTTTGCTGCTCGCGTTTGAGACGAGATGTATATCGCCTATTTGAAGCAGACGAATCTTGGGTAACACTTTTTCCCCTTCCCAATTTTCTTACTAGCGTCGATGTGTCGAGACCGCAACAACGTAGAGTCGATCTGCAACGACCGAAGTATGTGAAATAGGATATCGTTCCCATGTCATCTGACGCGATCCTGCTACACGTTCCGCATCTGTGCGGCCGCCGCGACGGGAACAAGTATCTTATGAAGATCGGTGACCTCGCCAAGCGGTCCGGCTTGTCGGCCCATAAACTTGACGACTGAGATGAGGTCGAGAGTGGAAAGGCGGCTTTCTGCGCCACTCATCCCAGCGCCGGATGGCTCGGTTCCGTCCATTTCCGTTGTTCAAGGACACCCGTTCCGATAGTCGCTCTTGGCGCCAAGTTGACCTCAAAGTGGCGAGTTCGGAACCACAGTAGCTTTCGAATGTTCATGCTTCGTATGCCGAAAGTCGCATAAGAAGGCAGACTGGAATAAGCGTGCACCCTTATGTTGGTCTTGCTTGTGAGCACCATAGCGCTCGACCATGGTAGCACTGGCTGTGTTTAATGCCACGACTTCAACCTCGCGGCCGCGTCGCCGTGCCTTCAATACCACGCGGTCCAGTGCGCTCACCGCAGAGATATCCCAGAAATGCCCAGCGCTGACATCGATGATAATTTTCTGTACCGGCTCCAACACATCCATGGACTTCGGCGAAGATGCCGGCGGATGCAAAGAACACCTGTCCCTCGACTGCATAGGTTCGCACGTGGCCGTCATCGGAAAGCGCAGATGAGACGTGGCCCAGCTTCGACACCTTCCCCGCGAAGAACACGCCGAAGAGCAACACTCCGATGGAAAGGTCACCTGTCGTCACCACTGCGATCAGGGTTGCGAGCATCACAATGGACTACGGCCAAGGGTTCGTGCGCAGGCGCCCGAGCGAAGCCCACGGGAAAGTGTTGATCGAAACCATAATCATCACCGCCGTCAGTGCTGCCACTGGCACGACAGCCAGCACATCCTGTAATGGCACCAGCAGCACGAGCAGGCAGGCGCCGGCGACGAGCGTGGAGAGCCGCCCTCGTCCTCCAGACGAGACATTGATGACCGTGCCCGATCATTGCGCAGCCGCCCATGCCGCCGAAAAGGCGGAGGTTATATTTGCAACGCCTTGCCCTGCGCATAGCACCATCAAAGGACATTGAATCTTGCGTCCGGCCTCGCGCTCCTCCGCATTGATTGACGGAGAGACCCGCTCGATAGTCTTCAATCATGCCGTGGACGAGTATCATTGATAGCTTTCTGGAAATCAATGAACGCCGCGGACGGTCCGCAAACGGCCTTTAGCCGAGATATGCGCGTCTCACCTCGGCGTTCGCGGCCACTTCCGCAGGGAGGCCAACAGCAATCGTGCGTCCCGCATCGAGCACATGGACGCGGTCGCAGGTACCCAGCACCATAGGGACATTGTGCTCGATCAGAATGATGCCGCAGCCAAACTTCGTGGGGATCTCACGGATGATGCGCGACAGCTCTATCGCCTCTGCCGCGTTGGTTCCCGCAGCAGGCTCGTCCAGCAGCAAGAAGGAAGGCGCCGTCGCGAGGGCGCGTGCGATGCCGACGAGACGCTCCTGACCGTATGGAAGCTCGGCGGATTTTCGGCTTGCAACGGAAGCCGAACCAATCCAGTTGAGCAGGTCCCGGACTCGCGCCTCCGCCTCATTCCTGTTGGACAGATGCGTGACGGCAGCCGCAAGCACGTTCTCGCGGACGCTCAACCCCTGAAACAGTCGCACCGCCTGGAACGTGCGGGATACGCCCAGCCGGCTGACCTTGTGGGGTATTGCGCCGGTGATGTCTTTCTCGTCGAGGAAGACGAAGCCGGCGTCGGGCCTCTGATAGCCGGTGAGCACATTCACCAGCGTCGTCTTGCCCGCGCCGTTCGGCCCGATGAGGCCAAGTATTTCGCCCCGGTTAACAGTGAGGTTAATCCCCGCGAGTGCCGTGACGCCGCCGAAGTCGACGTGGACCGCCCTGGTCGAGAGTCGCTCGTGGATCATTTTCATCGCCGCTCAGGGCTTTCCCCAAAATAGGCCCGCTCTATCTTCTTCCGCTCCACCAGGTCCTTGATTCCACCGGCCGACTGCAGATGCCCATTCGACATCAGGTAAGCTTTGTCGGTCACGGAAAGGACACGGGACACGTTCTGCTCGACCACTAGGATGGTCAGCCCCCGCCGCTTGAGTTCGAGGAAGTGAGAGTAGACCTTCTCGATCATCAGCGGTGCCAAGCCGAGCGAAGGCTCGTCGACCAGAATCATCTTCGGCCGCATGACAAGCGCGCGGGCAATGGCGAGTTGCTGCTGCTCGCCGCCCGAAAGCAAGCCGGCCGGCGAGCGCAAGCGCTCGCGCAGGATGGGAAAGAGTTCCAGCACCTCCGCCACCGGATCGTCGTCGCCGCCCGGACCAATGGGAACCATTAGGTTTTCCTGCACCGTAAGTGTCTTGAAGATGTCGCGCCCCTCCGGGACTAGCGTCATCCCAAGGCGCGCAAGGTCCTCTGGCCTCGAGCCGGTAACACGGCGTGAGTCCAAGAATACCTCCCCCGAACGAAGGGGAGCCAGCCCGACGATGGCGCGCAAGAGCGAGGACTTGCCCGCTCCATTCAAGCCGAAGACACAGGTAATCGAGTTATCTGCGACGCTGAGCGAGGCGTCGTCGACGGCCCGAGTGGAACCGTAGCTGACCGTCAGATTGAAGACCCGAAGCATTTTCTCTCCGAAATTCCATAACAATTTCGAAATTATATTGACATATCGAAATTGCAAGTATTTTCTGATCACGCGACATTTGCGGCATGTGCGATCCAGCAACTTGCTGAACAAGGGGAACGGCATGAGGGAACAAATGAAGGCCTTCGGTGTCTTCGGTGCGATCATGATGTCCACGACATCCATGATTGCCGCCCAGGAGCCGATAATAATCGGATTTGCGACCGCGCAGAGTGGCTGGCTGTCCTATGAATCTTCTTCGGTCGAGGCGGCAAAGATTGCCATTGAGGAGATCAACTCGGCCGGTGGCTTACTCGGCCGGCAGATAAAGATTGTCGAGGCCGACACGAAAACCGACCGCACCGAGGGCGCTCGTGCGGGCCAGGAGATGGTGGACCAAGGCGCGAAGCTGGTCGTTGTGTCGTGCGACTACGACATGGGCAGTCCAGCTGCCTTCGCGGCGGAATCGGCTGGTGTAATCGCTATCTCGCTTTGCGCCAACGATCCGAAGATGGGCGTTCAGGGCGTTGGCTCGCATGCCTTCTCCTGGTCGTTTGCGGCGCAGTCGGGTGGCTATGTGCTCGCTGATTTCGGCTATGAGGAAGGTTGGCGGAAGGCCTACTCGCTGCTCGACACGACCATTGAGTTCGACAAGTCGACCTGCGCCGGCTTCAACGCTCGCTGGAAGGAACTCGTGGGCGAGGAAGGCTTCCTCGGTGAGGACACCTGGCGAAACGACGACCCGTCGATCTCGGCGCAGATCACGCGGCTACTGGCTCTGCCGCAGCAGCCCGACGTCATCATGCTGTGCACTTATCTGCCTGGCGGTGCCAGTGCCATCAAGCAACTGCGCGACGCCGGCATCAAAACGCCGCTAATCACGTCCCAAGCGTTAGACGGCGACTTTTGGCTGGGTTCGGTACCAAACCTCTCAGGCTTCTATTACAATGCCTACATGTCGATCTTCGGCGACGAACCTTCGCCGGAGTCCCAGGCGCTGCTGGACAAATATATGAAAAGGACTGGGCAGCGACCCGTGACCTCGAACTTCGTAACCGGCTACGGGCTGATCAAGGGCTACGCACTCGCTGTCGAGCGGGCTGGCACCGATGAAACGGATGCCGTGCTCGCCGAGTTCAACAAGTTCACGGACGAGAAGATTGTCGGGGTGCCGATTACGTTCACGCCGGAAATGCACATCCAGCTGAAGTGGCCGGCGCTGATGATGGCAGTGGAGAACGGCAAGCATAAGGCAATCCGCTATCAGACGAGCGGTGCAACCCCGTCCATGTCGCTGCTCTTCCCGCAGTAAGCGGCACTCGGCGAGGCGCGCAATGTATATCGCTCAGACTCTCATCGACGCGATCAGCCTAGGCAGTCTCTATGCCTTGGTGGCGCTAGGAATCGGCCTGATTTTTGGAATCATGCGTCTCGTCAACTTCGCCCATGGAGACTTGATCACGATCGGCGCCTACGCGCTGATCGTGCCGTCGGCAAGCGCCACGGCAGTGCTCTGGATCGGTGGCTGGCCTTGGCCGTTGATGGTCTTTACAATCGTCGCAATAGTCATGGCCGCGGCGCTGCTGATCGAGCGGCTGGCTTTCAGGCCGCTCAGAAAGGCCGACCCGACGACGATGCTGATCGCCTCGTTCGCCGTAAGCTTCTTCATCCAGAACGCTATCCTTTTCGAATATGGTAGCAGGCCCAAGGCACTCAACATCGGTGCGTCGCTGAGCCAGACCATCACCTTCGGCGGCATGCGCGTACTGCTGCTGGACGTGCTCATGGTCGCCGTCACTGCGTTCCTTCTGTGCGCCATCGGAGGATTTCTGCGCTGGTCGAAATACGGGATCTGGGTCCGCGCCGCATCAGAGAATTTCAACATGACGCGGCTGCTCGGCGTGCGGGCCAACACCGTGATCGGCATCGCCTTCGCAATCAGCGGCGTGCTTGCCGCGACCATCTCTTTCTTCGTGGTCATAAAGAGCGGACTGCTCAGCTACCGCATGGGCGTCCCGCTCGTCCTGATGGGTTTTGTCGCAACCGTAATCGGCGGCATGGGAAGCCTGCTCGGCGCAGTGATCGGCGGCTACTTGGTGGGAGCGGTAAGCGTGTTCATGCAGGCGCTGCTTCCCGACAGCCTGCGCGGTGCGCGAGACGCGTTCGTCTTCCTGGTGGTCATCATGATCTTACTTCTGCGACCCGGCGGCCTGTTGCAGGTTTCGACGCTCCGGGAGCGTGTCTGATGCCGATCCGCGATCTCATTGCGCGCTTGCTGCCCGCGCTGGTCGTCATCGCCGTCCTGGCGCTACTCGTCGCGATCGTCGACCTATCTGGCACACGGCTGGTACAGAACAGCTTGGTCGAAATGCTGATCATGACGACGCTGGTGATCGGGCTCTACGTTTTCGTGGGCAATACCGGGATTACCTCGTTCGGCCACGCGGCTTTCATCTGCATCGGCGCCTATTGCACGGCATGGATGACGCTTCCGCTGCCGCTGAAGAAGCTGAACATGCCGGGACTGCCTTCGCTGCTCCATAACCACAACCTGCCGGTTCCGGTTTCCGTGCTTGTCTCAGGGGGACTGACTGCGTCGATTGCGATCATCATCGGCATTCCGCTGCTGCGATTGGCCGGTATTACGGCGAGCATCGCGACGCTGGCCGTCTACATGGTCACCGCAATCTCCTACTCAAACTGGGATGCCGTCACGCTGGGAACCAGCTCCATCGTAGGCCTCCCGGGCTATAAGGATGCATGGATGATTTTGGCATGGGTGGCGCTGGCCGCGATCGCGGCGAGATTGTTCGAGACGTCTAACATCGGACTGCGGGCACGCGCTGCACGTGACGATGAAGTCGCCGCGCGCTCGGTCGGAATCGACATCCTCGCTGGCCGGCTGGCATCCTATGCGCTCAGCGCGTTCGTGCTGGGCTGCGGCGGCGCTCTTTATGCGCATTTCCTTGGAACCATTTCAGTAGACGCGTTTTCGCTGAGCATGACATTCGTCACGCTTGCCATGCTTGTGGTCGGAGGCAGCCGCAGCCTGATGGGCGCGGTCGCGGGCACGGTGCTTATCAGTCTGGTCGTGGAACTGCTCCGACAACTCGAGCGTGGAGTGGACGTGTCCTTTACCGTGCTTTCTCTGCCACCTGGATCGCAAGAACTCGGAATCGCGCTGATCATGCTCTGCATGCTGCTGGTGCGGCCACGCGGCATCCTGCCGGACCGGATTGCCAATCAAACTTTCGCGGAACCCAGCCGGCCCGTGGTGGGCGGCTCCGCCAACGACATCGCTAAGGAGAAGACTACATGACGTTGATCAAATGCGGCTTGGTGCAACTGAGCCTAAAGAAGGACACCCAGGCCGAGATCCCCGCGATCCGGGATGCGATGCTGGACGCGCATGAAGCCTACGTCGAGCGTGCCGCCGCGCAGGGCGTCCAGGCTGTCTGCTTCCAGGAGGTATTTAACCAGCCATATTTCTGCCCGAGCCGGGACAACAAATGGTTCGCTGCCGCCGAGCAGGTGCCGGACGGTCCCACCATCACCCGGGTCCGTGATTGGGCGAAACGCTACGGCATCGTCATCGTGGCGCCGATCTACGAGGAGGAAGCGCCGGGCGTCTACTACAATACCGCGGCGGTGATCGATGCGGACGGAGCGTACCTGGGCAAATACCGGAAAACCCACATCCCCGACCTGACCACATGGCCGGAGAAGTTCTTCTTCAAGCCAGGCAACCTCGGCTACCCGGTGTTTGAGACCGCAGCGGGTCGGATCGGTGTCTACATATGCTACGATAGGCACTTTCCCGAAGGCTTCCGCGCGTTGGCCTTGGGTGGTGCCGAGATCGTGTTTACGCCGTCAGCGACGGGCCAGCACAGTCGCCACATCTGGGATCTGGAAGGTAGGGCAGCGGCTGTCGCCAACGGCATCTTCGTTGGCGCCATCAATCGGGTCGGAGTGGAGGAGCCATGGCGAGTGGCGAAATTCTTTGGCAACAGTTTCTTTGCTGGACCGCGCGGCGATATTATCGTGCAGGGTGGAGATGAGGACGAGTTGGTCGTGGCCGACTTGGACACGGCACTGCTTCGCGAGGTAAGAAACGAGTGGCAGTTCTTCCGCGACCGACGGCCGGACCTTTATCAGACGCTTTGCCAGCGTGACATTATGTGAGCTTCATTAAGTGACCAACGCACTGATCAACCAAGAGCCACCGCAGGGCACGCTCGCCGGAACCGTCTACCAAGCGATCCGGCGGGACATTCTGACCTGCAAGCTGCTGCCCGGTCAGCAGTTGCGTTCCGATATGATGAAGCTCGAATATGGTGCGAGCATCTCGACTATCCGCGAGGCAGTCGCGCGTTTGGCTTCGGAAGGATTGGTGCAACAGCTCGACCAGCGCGGCGCGCGCGTCGCCACGATATCGGAGTCCGACCTACGCGACCTGCTTAAAGTACGCGAGAACCTCGAGAGCATCGCACTCCGGTGGTCGATCAAGAACGGCGGCGAGCAGTGGGAGGCAGTCGCTATCGGCCGGTTCCACATCTTCCGCCGCTCGCTGCAGCGGCGGAATCCCAATATCTCCTATGATCTCGATCTGCAGGCTGCCCACGAGGATTTCCACCTAAGCCTCATTTCGGCCTGCGATTCTCCCCGGCTGCTGGCGATCGTGAAGTCGCTCTACACGCAATCGCGCCGTTACCGTTTCATGGCCGACTATGGACGAGCGAGCGATTCCGATGTGATCGGGGAACACGAGCGGATCATGGAGTCGGCGTTCGACCGCGATGCGGACCGAGCATGCCGCCTCTTTGAGGAGCACGCCGCCAAAACAGTCGACCTAGCCTTGGCGAACCTGACGCTGCTGCAGCGTCAGTTCGAGGAACAGGCTGAACTGGAGCGGCAGTAATGTCAGTGCTCATCCGGGGCGGCACCATCGTCAATGAGGACGGTTCGAGCCGGGCCGATATACGGGTTCGCGGGGGCATCATCGGGGAGGTGGCCTCCTACATCGCGCCGGCCGCAGGTGAACGCATTATCGACGCCGGCGGCTGTCTGGTGATGCCGGGCGGCATCGATCCACACACCCATCTCGATTATCCCTTCATGGCCACGCGCACGGCGGACGACTTCTTCTCGGGAACCAGCGCCGCGCTTGCGGGCGGGACGACCGCCATCCTTGATTTCATCTTTCCTGAAAACGGACAGCCGCTGCGCGACGCCTGTGTGGAGTGGCATCGGCGCGCCCGGCCGAGCGTTGCCGACTACGGGTTTCATATCGCCGTCACTAGGTGGGATGATCAGACCGAGAGCGAACTGCGCGATTTGGTAGACCGAGAAGGGATAACCTCTTTCAAGCACTTCATGGCCTACAAGGGCGGTACGATGGTGGGCGACGATGTGCTAATCAAGTCGTTCGCGCTTGCGGCGAAACTTGGTGTGCTGTGTCTGGTGCATGCCGAAAATGGCGACCTCGTGCACTACCTGCAGCAAAAATTCGTGGCTGAGGGTAAGCTGGGACCAGAGTTCCATCCGTTATCTCGGCCGCCGGAAGTGGAAGGCGAGGCAGTCAACCGCGCAATCTGCATTGCCGAAGCTGTTGGGGCGCGGCTCTACGTGGTGCACAACAGCTGCATTCCTGCGATTGAGGCGCTGCGGCGGGGTCAGATGCGCGGTGTCGATGTGACAGGCGAAGCGCTCGCCTGTCATCTGGCGATAAGTGACGAAGTCTACCGCGATTGTGATTGGGTCTTCGCGGCAGCGCATGTGATGAGTCCACCCTTTCGTCCACCCGAGCATCAGGAAGCGCTCTGGGCGGCGCTTGCGTCGGGCGTCATCAAGACTACCGGAACGGATCATGCTGGATTCAGGGCGGAGGACCGGCTGCTCGGTCGGTCGAAGTTCACGGACATCCCAAATGGCACCGGCTCGATCGAGGACCGTCTTCATGTGCTGTGGCATCTCGGCGTGAACTCGGGTCGGCTGACACCGGAACAGTTCGTGCGCGTAACATCCAGCGCGGCGGCGCGCGCGTTCGGTCTTTACCCCAAGAAGGGGTTGCTCGCAGAAGGCGGCGATGCCGACATCATTATCTGGGATCCGGCCGGGGAGCGGACGATCCGAGCGGCGGACCAGCACCAGCGGACCGATTTCAATCTTTTCGAAGGAATGCGGGTACGCGGGATCAATCGTATGACGATCTCCCGTGGCGACGTCGTCTTCGAAGAGGGCGAACTTTCCGCGCGGGAAGGGCGAGGTGAGTATCTTCCCCGCTCGGCCAACCCGCGAGCGGCTTGATGATGCTGCAGTGTAGGTCAGTTCAGAGGTCGATCCGGTCGAGCACCTGATGGACGATCTGAATCCGCGCATGCCTAGGAATCTCGAGCAAGACGTCGGCAGGGAGCGCATGACGCCAGTAGAACGGCCCCGATAAATCTATCGCAGATCGCCGACACTTATCGCGATCCTTACAAATAAACCACGTGGTACCGACTATCTCGACGGGCAGTATGTGAGATGGATCAGGGTAAGATTTTGGTTCTCGACTAGGCTTCCTGCACTCCGACGGCTAACTACGACACAATTCATGTATGGCAAGACAGGTTTTTCCGCCTTGATCACCACCTCGAACGCTTCTTCGGGAGCATTCAATGGTTGCGGACGACACCGGACATCTCGCGCGAGGAGGTCACCCGCATCCTGCAAAATTGCGTGGCGCTTTCCGGACATATGTCGAGAAGATTAGCACTCGTGGCCGCTGGCCATCTCCACTTTACGATTCAGCCGCTCTCACAACGGCCTTTTGGCTGTGCTAGGCGGTGAAGCTTCCGTATCGCCAAACGATGTGCGGATAGTCAGCACCTTGATTGATGCGGAACAGCCAACCCGAGCGGCGAGAAATGGCTGCTCAATTTCGTGCCTTTGAACCTACGACGGAGCTCTGATCCTGCTTCGGCCGCTCATGTCCGGGACATCATGAGTGCCGGTTTATTATCCTCAAAGTGGCTTTAAAATCGTGGGGAGTTGTCTCGCCTAGCAATGCACACCCGCCGCTTGGTGACGTGAAATAGATTCATCGCCATAAGCCCGGTTATGAAATTAACACGCTATCTGGACGGCCAGTTTGATGCAAATCATCGCTCGAAATTCCTATAGTGAACGTCGGGATTGGGTTCTCCGGAAATGGATGCTCGCGAGATTGGGCATGGAGGGAATAGTCATAGATGGCGGTGAGAGGCATTCTGATGTTTGGAGATGATAGGCTGCGTCAGAAGGCGCTGACGGTCGATCTACTCCGCGACGATTGGCAGACTGACGCAGCCGACCTAATCGAGACATTGGCTAGTCTGAAGAACCGTTTCGCCTTCGGAAACGCGCTCGCGGGCCCGCAGATTGGATCTCGATATCGAATGATCGCATTTGACGGATCCCACGGCAGCTTTTTGGCGATCAATCCGCGTATTACCTGGTTCTCCGCAGAATGTTCCCCATTTGGGACGACTGCTTCGTCTGTGCAGCTGTAATGAGACATCGAGAGGTTTCTTTCGAATGCGTCGATCCGTCGGGGGAGACCATCTCGTTCCCGAAGCTTTCCAAAGCTCGAGCTGAACTCGTCCAGCATGAGATCGACCATCTCGATGGAATTTTGATGGTGGATCGGCTTGTGAGACCTGGCGGCATCATCGCACGCGAGATGGTGAAACATGCGCGTCACCCGGGTCTTTTGGAACTCACAGAAAAATCAGAGCCTGAGAAATGATAGCGCAAGCGCAAGAAATCCTCGCTCGCCTTATCTCCTTCAGACCGGTCTCGTCGGACACCAATCTGCCATTGATACAGTTCTGCCGTGATTGGCTTTCGGCCAATCACATTGAGAGCACTGTGGTTCCTTCGGCCGCGGGCGACAAGGCCAGCCTATATGCAACGATTGGCCCGAAAGTCCCTGGAGGTATTGTCCTCTCAGGCCATACGGATGTCGTCCCAGTGGCTGGCCAGGCATGGGCCACCGACCCTTGGGTGCTGACGGAGAGCGATGCCAGGCTCTTCGGTCGGGGCACGTCAGATATGCTCGGCTTTGTAGCGTTGGTACTGGCGGCGGCGCCTATGTTCCGAGATGCCGGACTGCGGCGCCCGGTCCACATTGCCTTGTCTTATGACGAGGAAGTCGGTTGCAAGGGCGGCCGCATCCTCGTCGAGGCCATGGCCAACGCCTTGCCGGCACCGGTGGCCGTTATCGTTGGCGAACCAACTGGCAACGAATTGGTGAATGGCCACAAGGCATATCTCCAGCTGAACACCTTGGTCCGAGGGCATTCGGTCCATTCATCTCGCCCGGATCTCGGCGCCAGCGCAGTTGCCGTAGCCGCTCGGCTGGTATGTTGGCTCGACGATGTCCAGTACTCCAACATGCATGATCCGTCGTTGCATGACGATCGCTTCGATCCTCCCTACACCACGCTTCATTGTGGAGTTCTCAAAGGCGGAACATCCCCCACCGCCATTGCCGATCGAGCGACTTTCTCTACGGACATTCGCACAGTTCCTTGTGAAGATACGCACGTCTATCTGCAACGCTTTAGCGGATTTGCGGCAGAGTTGGAGACACGATCCCTTAGGCCCGACGGGCCTCGCTGCTCGGTCGAGATCGAAGTTGTCACCGACATTCCGGGCCTCCATCCGGAAGAAAACAGCACCGCAGAAGCCTTCATGCAATCAGTCGGTCTGCCATGCATCGGCAAGACGTTTCCAGGCGGAACGGAAGCCGGGCTCTTCCAACAGGCGGGCTGGTCCACGATCCTGTTTGGCCCAGGCGAGCTGATCCGGGCGCACAAAGCCGACGAATACATCGAGATCGCCGAACTCGTTGAAAGTCTGGCTACCTTGCAGCGCATTGCTTCCCGTATGGCGGAGGGATGACGATGTTCAATTTCCGCGACGTATTCGCCTACTCCAGCCTGATTTTGGACGGCCTCGCGGTCAGCATCGTTCTGTGCGTCATCGCCGGGACACTTGGATTTCTACTCGCGATACTCTGCGCGGCGCTCAAGACGACAGGACCTCGGCCGCTCTCGTGGATCGTGACGGCGTATGTGGAGACGATCAGGAATACGCCGTTCATTGTGCAGCTGTTTTTCATCTACTTCGGCGTTGGAAGCCTCTCCTGGCGCATGTCTCCCGTGTTTGCCGCTACGGCAGCGCTAACATTGAATGTTGCTGCCTATTTTACGGAGATCATCCGTGGCGGACTGGCCGATGGCAGTCGAGGGGTGCGGGAAGCAGCTCTTTCTCAAGGGATGACGATAGTCCAGACCTATCTGCGCATTGTGCTGCCCCCGGCCATCGCCAAGGTGGACAAGACGCTTGTGGGCCAGTTCGTCCTCGTTTTCCTGGGCTCCGCAGTAATCTCGCAGATTTCCGTCGAGGATCTTACAAGTGCTGCGCAATTCATACAGACCCGGACTTTCCGAGCGTTTGAGACGTATATCGTCGTAACTGTTCTCTATATGGCGACAGGGCTTGTCTTCTCACTTCTGTATGCCTGGCTGCGCCCTGCATTGTTTCCGTGGGTGAGAGATTCTCGTCAATGAACCAATTCACCACTTTCGGCATTGTCGAAACTATTCTTAGCAAGTTGCCATGGACACTTCTGTTGTCGCTCATCGCATTCGTTGGAGGAGCGTTCGTTGCAGGACTTCTGACGATGTTCGCCATACTGGGCGGAAAGATCGCAAACGTCGGCGTCTCGGTAGTTATATCGACAGTTCAAAGCACGCCCCTGCTGATGCTGATGTTTCTGTGCTTCTTCGGGCTGCCCTTATTTCAGATAGAGGTCTCGCCGTTGCTGGCGGCTTCCGCCGCGCTTGTCGCCTTCACTGCGGCATATTTAACAGAAGCTTGGCGCTCTGCCCTCAAAGCAGTACACGCCGGGCAATGGGAGGCCGCGTTGTCCTCCGGTATGAGGCATGACCACGTGCTTCTTGCGATCATACTGCCGCAGGCGGTGCGTATCGCAATCCCCCCTACGGTGGGGTTTCTTGTTCAGGTCGTCAAAGCAACGTCGTTGGCTTCCATAGTCGGATTCATGGAGATCACCCGCGTCGGCACGGTCTTGAACAACATCACGTTCCGGCCGTTCCTGATCTTCGCGATCATCGGGGCTCTCTATATGGCGCTGAATCTCCCGATCTCGCTGGCGGCCCGGCACCTCGAACGGCGCTTCAATTTCAACAGATGATCCCTGAGGCCACAATACCGATGTCACATAATGCTCCTGCGATCGAGTTTCGGAAAGTCTGCAAGTGGTTCGGAGACTTCCAGGCCCTTGCGGGCGTTGATCTCAAGATCGGCAAGGGTGAGAGAGTCGTCATTTGCGGTCCATCGGGGTCCGGCAAGTCAACGATGGTTCGCTGTATCAACCAGCTTGAACAGCACCAGAAAGGCGATATCTTGCTCAATGGCGCTACCGTCACGGGAAATTCGGCCCATGTTCGCAGTATCCGGCGCCGCGTTGGCATGGTCTTCCAGCAGTTCAACCTCTATCCGCATATGACTGCGCTGCAAAATTGCGTCATCGCGCAGCGACTTGTCGCCCGACGTCAGCGCCATGAAGCGGAAGACATTGCCAGAGCATATCTCGAACGCGTTAAGATTGCCGACAAGGCAGATCGCTACCCGCACCAACTGTCAGGCGGACAGCAACAACGCGTTGCGATCGCCCGCGCTCTCTGTATGCAAAGCGAGGCCATTCTTTTCGACGAACCAACTTCCGCACTGGACCCGGAGATGATCCGCGAAGTGCTCGACGTCATGGTGGGGCTAGCCCAGGACGGGCTGACGATGGTCTGTGTGACGCATGAGATGGGCTTTGCTCGACAGGTCGCCGATGCTGTCGTGTTCATGGATCACGGGCGCATTGTCGAGGTAGCCGCGCCAGCGGAGTTCTTCAAAGAACAGAAGACACAGCGGGCTCGAGATTTTCTTGCCCAGATCCTGCACTGATTTCTATCGAATCCACACATCGAAGTACATGAAAAATTTAACTATCTGGACAATCATCAGGGAGGAACTCCAATGTTTTCAAGATTATCATGCTTGCTCGCGGTCCTCACGTCCCTAGTCGCCGGCACGGCAGGTGTTTACGCAGGGACGCTCGATCAGATTCTGGAAAAAGGAAAGGTCAGGATCGCTGTCGTCCAGGACCTCTCCCCGTGGGGGTTCCTCAATACAAACCTAGAGCCTGAGGGGTTCGATATTGACGTCGCCAAGCACCTTGCAAAGCAACTTGGTGTCGAACTGGAACTTGTTCCAACGATCAGCGCCAACCGCATTCCTTTCCTGCAGACCGACAAGGTCGACATCGTCATCGCAGCGCTAGGCGCGAACCCGGATCGCGCAAAGTCCATCTGGTTCTCCAGTGCCTATGCGTTGCTTTACTCCGGCGTGTTCGCCTCCAAGGATATCGATATTTCGTCCTATGCAGATCTGGCGGGAAAGACAGTGGGCGTCGCGCGCGGAAACACGGAGGACCTATTAATCAGTTCCCTCGCTCCTGCTGATGCCAAGATCATGCGCTTCGAGGACAACGCGACGACGATTTCTGCGTGGATGACCGGGCAGACCGAGGTTCTGGTCAACACCAATACGACGGCTGCTGAAATCGCCAAGAGCAACCCTGAAAAGAACATCGAAAGCAAGATTACGATCATCCGCTCTCCGCTTTACATGGGCGTTACCAAAGGAAATGACGATCTTCTGCGGTGGATCAATGTGTTCATCCTTCATTCCAAACTCAATGGGGATCTGAGCAAGATCACTGAAAAATGGTTCGGCGAGCCAATGCCGGCTGACCTTCCAACACTTTAGCCGTCAGGACGTTCGCCATATTCAAGCCCGATTGGTTCCTCGTCGCGAGAGCTTCACATGCATCCTGATCTTGATGGTTGTCTGGTCGTCCCGGTCCGGCGTCAGCTGGGAGGCTTCGCGACAGGGGAACGCTCGCCCGTCCAACTTGCCGAAGAATCTTACGGAAGGGCGATCGCACACGACGAGTTGAATTTCATTCGGCTCGCGGATCGGGCCGAGATCTTGGCCGAGGCGAAAGCCTCGGAGAAGAGGTGGCGCAGCGGCAAACCACTCGGGAAACTTGATGGCGTCGTCGTGATGATAAAGGACAATTGCCTGGCCGATGGTATGTCGATTACGTGGGGATCGGCGGTCAGGCAGGTTACGGCTATTGAAGACTCTCCGCCGGTTGCCCGCCTCAAGGAGGCGGGCGCCATCATTCTCGGTCTCACGACTTTGCCGGAATGGGGCTGGAAGGGCGTGACGGATAGTCCAGCGACAGGCATTACCCGAAATCTTTGGAATCCCGCTCTAACGAGTGGCGGCAGTAGCGGCGGCGCGGCCGTATCCGCAGCGCTGGGTGTCGCGGCTCTCAACCTAGGCTCGGACGGTGCGGGATCGATCAGAATCCCGTCCTCGTTTTGTGGAGTCTTCGGCTTCAAGCCAACCTTTGGCATAGTTCCAGCCTATCCCCTCAGCGTGCTCCCGGAGTTGGTGACCTACGGTCCGATTACACAGAATGTCGATGATGCCGGGATCATGCTGGATATCCTCTCGGGCCCCGATTGGCGCGACTGGATCGCGGTGCCATCCACGGCCCTGAAAAATGAGGCGAACCGCCGCCCGAAAATCGCCTATAGCCGGACGCTTGGCTATGTGTCGGTCGACGACGAGGTGCTGGGCATAACCGACGCAGCCGTAGAGGCCCTCAGAGGCAGGGGTTGGGACATCGTCGAGACGGATCCAGGTTTTGGCGACCCGTGGGATATAGTCCGTCCGCTCTATTTTGGCGGCTTGGCGTATATGGTGAAGGCCGTAGAGGAAAAAAGCCGCGACGCGATGGATCCGAATTTGGTAAAATCGATCGATATATGTACGTCGTCGGACGAAATCTTTTCGGCTTCAGTAGCAAGGCAGGCCTTGGGCCGGCAGATGAATCGATTTCACCGAGACTTCGATCTATTGCTGACGCCTCAGATGCCGATTACCGCGTTTGAAACCGGTCGGGACTTTCCAGAGGGCCGCGGTATGTCCAACTGGTTCGACTGGAACCCTTTCACCTATCCTTTCAATCTTACCCAGCAGCCTGCCGCATCACTTCCTTGCGGGATCTCTGCAGCCGGTTTGCCAGTTGGGCTTCAGGTCGTCGGTCCGCGGTTCTCGGATCGCGAGGTCCTGGCATTTTGTAGGCAGTTCGAAGAAATCTGTCCGTTTCCACGCCTCGGCGCGCACGCCAGGGTGCATCCAGTTTAATCCGGTTCATATCCTGCGCCCTTAAGCACCCGGCGCATCCAGCCGTCGCAAAGAGGTCGAGGAATTGTCCGCGCCCGGGTGAAGATCTCAGCCTTCGAACGCCCTTCGGGTCGGCTAATTCGGTGAACCGGCTCGGCCGCTCGCTGACGATCCCCGGCATCGGCACGCTTAAAGGCGCCGCTCCAAGATGGTCGGCCGTATGAAAGGTTCGGTCTTGCCGTCGGCTTCAGAGGTCACGCGTAGAATCCGAGTGACCACTTCGATGGACAATGCGGGGACCCCGTTCCAGAGCCCAATTGGGATTGCGCGCTTCGAGTTATAATAATAGCAGATAATCGAATATATGCTTCAAACAGCATGTGCATCCGACGAAATTAAGTCAATTTCTCTGAATCTACGAAACAAAATGACCCTGGCTTTGATCGAAATTTAAGACCAAAAGGTGCCACGAAAAGGAGCCAGCCATGCAACTCGACGATCTCGACCGCAGGATTCTACGAACCCTTCAGATGGACAATCGCCTGTCGTTCGCAGCGCTTGCCGAGGTGGTGGGATCATCGGCTGCTTCGTGTCTGAGGCGGATCAAGCGACTGCGGGACTCCAAGGCCATTCTTGCAGATATATGTCTCATCGAGCCAAAAATCGCCGGCAAAATGATGACGGTCGTTGTCACGGTCGAACTCGATCGGGAACGCCTCGATCTTGTCGACGAATTCAAGCGCGCAATGCTCGCCGCGCGCGAGGTGACGCAATGCTATATGGTCACGGGAACCGCGGATTTCGTGCTCATGGTTTCAGTCGCCGACGTTGAGGCCTTCGATGTCTTCGTCAAGACCAAGCTCTACACCAATGCAAACGTACGCAAGTTCAACAGCATGATCTCCCTTGACCGGGTAAAGTTCGAGCCGCGCATCAACATTTGACCGGCGCTGCCCACCAGCCGTCATCATACAGACATGATAAACTTACGGGTCTCCTCTTTTGACAGGATTGAGGATGACGGAAGATGGTGGCCCGATCTCGAGAATCACCCTCTTTTAGAAAGATACGACGCGGTGAGCGAAATCGCGCGCGAACAGGATTTCGTGGGTGGCGAGGATCATCGTCATACTCTCAGAGGACAGCATGCGCAGCGTATCCAAAACTTTGACGACGAGTTGCGGATGAATCGGCGAGGTAATGAAACGCAGGTGGTATATTGCCAACCCGATTGAATCGAACCCGTTATTGGCTGGCGGCTCTGTGTACTCGGAGCCACCATCCAGCCGGGCGTGTGATCGGCATTTAAGCGATGCACGCAACGTTTCTACCGTTTCCCGAAAATGATTGATCAAAAAGGCGCAGGTTTATCTGCGTTTTGCAGCATGCATTCCGCCAAATTGCTGGATCATGCATTGGCAGCTTCATTGCTTTTCGAGGCTGCATAGAGCTTGCAACGAGGAAATCATGTCCGACCCAATTGTGGAATCATCTGCCGCATGGCCTGAAATCGTCAAAAGGCATAAAGACGCTTCGACATATCCAGCGGGCGTTGCTTACATGGATGGGCAATATCTGCCGATGTCGGAAGCAAAGATCTCGGTTCTGGATTGGGGGTTTCTCCACTCAGATGCAACCTACGATACCGTACATGTCTGGAACGGTCGCTTTTTCCGCCTTGATCTTCACCTGGATCGGTTCTTCAGCGGCCTGGGAAAGCTAAGGATGGATATCGGCGTTGATCGACGAGAAGTGCAAAGCATCCTGGAAAAATGCGTTGCTCTGTCGGGCCATCGATCCGCCTATGTCGAGATGATTTGCACACGTGGGACATCTCCGACTTTCAGTCGCGACCCGCGCAACGCCGTAAACCGCTTTATTGCTTTCGCCGTTCCGTTCGGTTCCGTCGCGAACCCGGAGCAGATGAAAAGGGGGCTTCATGTTGCAATCAGCCAGACGGTGCGCATACCTCCTGCCTCGATTGACCCGACGCTCAAAAATTATCATTGGCTTGATCTGGTGAAGGGCCTTTTCGATGCTTACGACCAGAACGCCGAGACAGCGCTGGTTCTCGACTACAAGGGCAATATCGCCGAAGGGCCGGGCTTTAACGTCTTCGTAGTGAGGCATGGTAAGATCAAGACGCCGGCAGAGAATGTGTTGCTTGGCATAACGCGCCGTAGTGTCTTCGATATCTGCGGAGAACTAGGCCTCCCACTAAGTGCGGAACCAGTCAGCATCAGCGATCTGAAAGCCGCTGATGAGATATTCATCACATCGACCGCAGGCGGAATCATGCCTGTGACGCGCGTGGATGGTGAGGTCGTTGGAAACGCAGATGTAGGTCCGATCACTACGCGATTGACCGAGATCTATTGGCAGAAACACGAGGACCCCGCTTGGTCCAGCCCGATCTCCTATCCCGTCGCTTCTCAGGAGAGCGAACGTGCTTGACCGGCTGCGAGCCGATCTGGAAGGACTGCGCAGAGACGGCTTCGAAAAGACTGAGGTGCCGCTAAACTCTCCGCAAGGATCGCATGTTGTGCTCGGGACAAAAATTGGCGCCGACATAATCAACATGTGTGCCAACAATTATCTCGGCCTTGCCAACCATCCTGCCATTCTGGCTGCGGCGAAAGACGCCATCGATCGATTCGGCTTCGGCATGGCGTCCGTGCGCTTCATTTGCGGCACCAACGGGCTCCAACTGGATCTGGAGACGCGACTGAGCAACTATCTAAAGACCGAAGGCACGATCCTGTACAGTTCGTGTTTTGATGCGAATACCGGCTTGTTTGAGACCTTGCTTGATGAACGAGACGCGATTGTCAGCGATGCGCTCAATCATGCAAGCATCATCGACGGAATTCGCCTCTCCAAAGCAAAGCGCTTTAGGTTTGCTCACAACGATATGGCCGCACTGGAAGCCATGCTCGATCGGGCGGCCGGCGCTCGAACCATCCTGATCGTGACTGACGGTGTCTTTTCGATGGACGGGACGATCGCGAATCTGCCGGCGATATGTGCGCTGGCAGAAAGAAGCAAGGCGCTCGTTATGGTGGACGATTCCCATGCCGTTGGCTTTGTAGGTCCGGGAGGTCGTGGCACTCCCGCACTTTATGAAATCGCCGACAAAATAGATATCGTCAGCGGGACTTTGGGAAAGGCTCTCGGCGGCGCCTCTGGAGGTTACATCTCGGGTAGAAGAGAGGTCGTCGATTGGTTGAGGCAAGCGTCCCGACCCTATCTATTTTCGAATGCTCTGATGCCCGCCATATGCGCCGCTTCCATTTGTGCAATCGATATGGCCGAGACTGCGTCAGATTTGCGCCAAAATCTATCTCGCCGAGTAATGCAATTGAGGACGGGGCTTAGCGAATTGGGACTAGAGGTCGGTGGGATCGATCACCCGATCGTTCCCATCATTACCGGGGATGCACAGGCCGCGAAAGACCTTGCTGTACATCTTTTCATGAACGACATACTCGCTACACCCTTTGCTTATCCTATCGTGCCCAAGGGCGCTGCGCGAGTGCGTTTGCAAGTCAGTGCGTCGCACTCCGAAAGGGATATTGAAAGAGTCGTTTCTTCCTTTGCGTCGTACATCGGAGTTGGAAAGCACTCGCCAACCCATTGAACTGATCAGACTTCAACCGGGCATGCATCACAGAATTTGACGAACGCAATGACGGCAGGGGTTGCCTGGGCAAATGGCCTTGAGTTTCTGCAAGAGCGAATAACTGACTTAGATGCGAATTCCCCGTTCAATGGAAGCCGGACCAATTTTGAGAAGGACAACGCCCCCGGGCCGCACGACCGCGAAGCCCTGATCGGCCGGTTGCGCTTACGGAATCGCGCGTCGTGTGACAGCAAGGAATGGCGGTTCGCTAAGCATTGTCGCGCGCTTGGAAAGGGGCCTGGTGTTCGCCCACTCGCGCAACATGTGCGCGTTTCCGGACTGCTCGACCCATCTGACTGAACCAAGCGGCGCAATTACGGGCGAGATCTGCCACATACGAGCCCAAAGTCGCGGCGGTCCCAGATTTGATCCCGTTCAGACGCAGACAGACAGACACGGATAGGCGCCTCCTCTTTCGTCTTTTATGTGGAACTGCAAGATTTCGCGAGCGCGCCGGACGACCGGCTGGTCAATCATTTTACCATCGAGGCTCGTGACGGCTTGCCCCATTCGCTGAGCGTCGTCAGCGCGCGCAATTACGCGAAGCGCCCATTCGACAGCTTCTTGGGATGGAGCGAATTCCTTGTTCGCAATCGTTACCTGTGACGGATGGATGCAAAGGCTTCCGGTTAGACCAGCTGCACACGAGCTACGTGCGGCGGCGCGAAATCGGTCCAGATCGCGATATTCGGTTATAGTTCCGATCAGGCCCAGAGGCTGGCAGCCAGCCGCTCCTGCGGCCAGCACAAGTTGATGCTTCACTGAAACCAAGGTTTGAGATTCTGGCGCGCAGCCCAAGTTCGCGGCAAGATCCTCGTCCCCGCAGGCGATGGCGACCACGCGCTCGCCCTCCGCGATCTCCTTGAGTCGGCATACGGCCTCTGCGTCCTCAACGAGCGGAACGATCTTTGTCCGGCCCGGTATACCGCAGCCGTTTTCAATTTCGTCGATCACTTCACACAGCAACTTCAGATGGTAGGCGCCGCCTGCTTTAGGAACCATTATCGCGCAGACGTCGGCCCCAATGCTTGCCTCGATGTCGCGAACCGCCAGCGACAGTGGACGGTTGATCCTCACCAAAACATCTGCGCCGGCCCTTCGCAGGACTGCAGCTGTTTCTCTCACTTGCCTCCGGGCAAATTCCTTTTGCTCGATTGGTATCGAATCTTCCAGGTCGATGATGATCGCATCGGGTTTCGCGTCGATCGCCCGCTCGAAGAATCTGTCCAGTATCGCGGGAACGAAGAGAAGAGATCGCCACCGGGGTTTTAGGTCCGAGCGAGAGGCCAACTGGGCATCGGCGATTTGCATGTCGGGCTCCGGTTTTTTGCTACAGCGGATGCCGTTAACATTACGGCCGACGATCCCCTGTCCAATACAATTTCAAGCTTTATGAGTCCGCGAAATCAGATGGGCGCCCGCAAATGCCTGGCATCATTCAGCTTGACCACCACCCGATCTCGTTTTGAGATGATCAGAGCATAGTTTGTATATTTGCTTATACGATTGTTACTGCCGAAAGTGCTACTTCGGGATTGGTCCGTCGAGATTGCGGCCGACCCGAAACCAGCCAGAAGGGGAGGAATCAAATGAGATATTCGAAAGGCTTGGTCGCTTTCGCAAGCTTATTGATGTTGGCCGCAGCTTTTCCAGTTGCAGCGCAGGAAAAGGGAACGTTCAAGATCGTAACCCAAACGCCGCTTTCAGGCGACCAATCGCTAGCCGGAGAAGCAATCAAGCTGGGTGTCCAACTGAGCATCGAAGACTTCGGCGGACCGTTCGACGCCGCCGGTTATAAGGTCGTACTGCAGGCCGAAGATGACCAGGCCTCTCCGACCACGGGCGTCGCCAATGCGAACCGGATCATAAACGACCCCGAGGTCATCGGCGTCGTCGGCCACTATAATTCCGGCGTCAGCATCCCCGCGTCGGAAGTCTACGCAAAGGTCGGCCTGACGATGATCTCGCCGTCGAGCACAAGCCCGACCCTAACAGAGCGCGAAAGTACCCGGCTTATCGCCAATCGTGTATCGGGTCGCGACGATGTACAGGGCCCGGCTGCGGCGAATTTCGCAATCAACACGATTCAGGTCAAACGCGCCTATATCATCAACGACAAGACTGCCTATGGGTCCGGTCTGGCTGATGCATTCGAGAAAGCTCTGACTAAACTGGGTGGTCAGGTGGTTCTTTCCACCGGCGTGGATCAGAAAGAGACCGACTTCTCCACCATCCTGAATAGGGCGCGCCTCGATAAGCCTGATTTGATTTTCTACGGTGGGACCTACCCGCAAGGTGGGCTGATCATCAAGCAGATTCGTGAAAAGGGCCTCTCTGCCAAATTCCTTGGCGGCGATGGGCTAGACAGTTCCGACTTGCAGAAGATCGCTGGCGCCGACAACATGACCGACATCTTCTTCACCACGACCAGTGTTCCGTTTGGGCAACTCCCTACTGGCAACGAATTCGGGGCAAAGTACAAAGCAAAGTTCGGCCGCGCACCAGAAGGCTTTTCAGCCTATGGCTATGATGCTGCTCACGCGATTCTTGCCGCCCTAGAAGCCGAGTTGAAAGCAGGC
Source organism: Hyphomicrobiales bacterium (assembly GCA_030456445.1). Taxonomy (GTDB): domain Bacteria; phylum Pseudomonadota; class Alphaproteobacteria; order Rhizobiales; family Rhizobiaceae; genus Mesorhizobium_L. Next base: position 63,744 of record JAKDNM010000001.1, on the reverse strand, counting down.
GTCATTGCTCCGTCGCGCGAAGCCATCGCGGCACAAGTGCGCAAGGTTGATTTCGATGGCCTCACGGGGCACATCGCGTTCAACGGCAAGGGCGACATAAAGGAAGCTAAGTATGTGGTGGTGGCGGTGGCGCCAGATCCAGCAAACAACAAGGTGGTCAGCATAGAACTCGTCGCGGCGCCGCTCGATTGACACCCTTTGAACATGGCGGCGGACGACTGACGTCCGTCGCCATATTGGGCGCAAGCTCTGGTGCGATCACCTCACCCAGCTAACGACTTGGAATTCTGACATGCTGACGGACATGCTGCTTCTATTACCAACGACATTGATAGACGGGCTTGTACTCGGCCTGATCTATGCGTCGATCGCTCTCGGTTACACCATGGTGTACGGCGTGCTTGGCTTGATCAACTTCGCTCATTCCGAAGTCTTCATGGTAGGCGCTATCGTCGCTATCGAAGTGCTTATCTACGGTCTGGCCGGAACCGGTCTGCATCCGTTGATCCAGCTCGTGGTGGCCATTGCGGTTGGTGGCCTTGCCGCCGGCTTTCTGGCCGTTGCAATCGAACGCGTGGCGTATCGGCCGCTTCGGGTACGTAACGCTCCTCGGCTCGTTCCGCTGATTACTACGATTGGCGTCAGCCTTTTTCTGCAAGACAGTGTTCGTTTCGTTGAAAGCCTCTTCGGTCAGTTCATCAGACCTTTTCCGTCCTTTCCTTTCTTCAATCGGCAGATCGTCCTGAGCGAGACCGTGTTCATTTCGAATCGGACGCTTGCGATCATCGTCCTGGCGGTCACCTTGCTGGCCGGGCTTTATTACATGGTGCACCGCACCCGGCTCGGCAAAGCTATGAGGGCCGTGGCCCTCGACCAGAAAACGAGCCAGTTAATGGGCATCAACGTCAACAAAGTCATTGCCACCACTTTCTTCATTGGCGGTGTAGCCGGCGGCGTAGCCGGGGTGCTTTACGCGCTGCAGTTCGGAAGGATGGATCCGTTTTCCGGCTTCATTCCCGGTATCAAGGCGTTCACTGCAGCAGTGCTCGGAGGTATCGGCTCCGTCGAAGGTGCAGTGCTGGGCGGAGTGTTACTTGGAATCCTCGAGGTTGTCTTGGGCACCTACATTCCCATGTGGACCAACAACGCCATCGGGACCGAATACAAGGACATCATCGCCTTCTCCATCCTCATACTGATCCTGATATTCCGGCCCAACGGGCTAGTTGGTCGCGCTTATGCGGAGAAGGTGTGATGAGCGGCTGGCATCCATCTACGATGCGCTCGGTAGCGCTCCTTGCCTATGCCGGCGTATTCGCCTGCCTGAAGATCTGGGTGTTCACAGGGTCAAGCCTGATAGACACATGTATCTTCATGGCAGTGCTGGCATCTATCTTTTTCGCGACCACGGACAACGTGGCGCCTTGGGCCAGTCGAACGGTACTTGCAGCGATCCTCCTGTTTGTCCTGCCCGTCGTCGGGCTTGCCAACACCTTCTACCTCGATGTTACGACGCAGGTGGCAATATACGCTGTTCTGGCGCTCGGCCTCAATATTGTCGTTGGCCTTGCAGGTCTTCTGGATCTCGGTTTCATCGCCTTCTTCGCCCTTGGCGCCTATCTGTGGGCAATATTGGGCTCGACACAGGCATCGATGTTCCTGCCAGGGTCGTTTCCGCTTCCGGCTGAGGCGTTTTTCCTTGTACTGCCGATAGGAGTGGGCGTAGCGGCGCTGGCCGGCATTCTGCTCGGTCTGCCAGTGCTGCGTCTTCGTGGCGACTATCTGGCGATCGTAACCCTCGGCTTCGGTGAGATGGTGCGTATCCTCGCCAACAACCTCGATAAGCCCGTTAACATCACCAACGGTCCGCAAGGCATCGCCGGCATAGCCCAACCCTTGAATGGCCTTGCCATAGCCCTGGCTACGGACGCGGTCCCTGAATATAAATGGCAGGCGCTGATCTATTATTTTTTTGTACTCTGCCTGATTGGCTGCGCCATTCTGGTCAATCGCCGGCTTGACGCATCCCGTATCGGTCGCGCCTGGGTCGCGATCCGCGAAGACGAGATCGCCGCGCAGGCCATGGGCATCCCACTGGTTGCCACCAAGCTTATAGCCTTCGCCACGGGAGCTGCCATGGCGGGCGGTGTAGGTGTGCTTTTTGCCGCTAAACAGACCTATGTTAGCCCGGAATCTTTTGACTTTAATCAGTCAATCGCCGTTCTCGCTATGATCGTGCTCGGTGGGCTCGGATCGATCCGCGGGGCAGTTCTGGGAGCGGCGGCGGTGACCTTGCTCAACCTTCAGGTGCTGAAGGTTTTGAGCGCGTGGTTGAATACCATGCGGGCCGATGGCGTCGAGTTCCTTGGTTTCTCCTTCGCCAACCTGCCTGCTCAGTTCGAGCCGTCGAAGTACGAAAGGCTGATATTCGGCATCATTTTGATCATCATGATGCTCTATCGCCCACAGGGTCTTGTGCCGGCGAAAAGGAAAAACATAGGGATCGATGTGGACTCTTCCACCGGCAAACCGGGAAATCAAGCATGACGCCGCTGTTGACGATCACCGGCTTGAGCAAGCGGTTCGGCGGACTGGTTGCAGTCCACGACGTGACGTTCGATGTGAAAGAGCGCGAGATCGCTTCTGTCATCGGGCCGAACGGCGCCGGCAAGACCACGTTCTTCAATCTCTTGACCGGCATCTTTCGAGCTGACGCCGGCGAAATAAGGTTTCGCGGACGCAATCTCCTTGGCCTTAGACCGGACCAGATTGCAGCAGCCGGGGTGGCGCGGACCTTCCAGAATATCCGGCTCTTTGGAGCGATGACCACGCTGGAAAACGTCCTTGTGGGCCAGCATGCGAATATCGCGACAAGCTACCTCGACGCGCTGTTGCGGAATCGTGCCTTTCTGCAGCGCGAGCGCGCGGCAATTGAGCGGGGCCGTTTCCTACTCGATTATGTACAACTTGGCAGCAAAGCGGCGGAGATCGCCCACAACCTGTCTTATGGTGAGCAACGCAAGCTTGAGATTGCACGCGCCCTTGCGGCAAATCCGGCTCTGGTGCTGCTCGACGAGCCATCGGCGGGAATGAACCCGCGCGAAACCGGAGAGATGCGAGATCTCATTCATCGTATTCGCGACGAATTGGGGATCAGCGTCGTTTTGATCGAACACGACATGCCGCTGGTGATGAGCGTGTCGGATCGCGTGATCGTGCTCGATCATGGCGAAAAACTTTGCGAGGGCCTTCCCGCAGAAATACGCTCGAACCCCCGCGTCGTCGAAGCCTATCTGGGACGCAGCGTGGCGGCCAAGTTGGCAAAGGCACATGATGCCCTGGTCGAGGTGACCCAATGACCATCGAAACGACAAAAGGACCGCTGCTCGAAGTACGAGACCTGCACGTGTACTACGGCCACGTGCAGGCATTAAAAGGTATTAGTTTTCACGTGAACGAAGGTGAGATCGTCACACTTATCGGCGGCAATGGAGCCGGCAAGACGACAACGCTTCATACGCTCTCCAAGCTGCTGACCCCGCGCTCGGGAGAAATTCTGCTGGGAGGTCAGCCAATCCACAAGATTGATGCCGACGAAATCGTCAGAACTGGCATCACACATGTGCCGGAAGGCAGACGGATTTTCTCCCGCCTTACCGTTCGCGAGAATCTCGAAATAGGTGCGTATCTTCTCACTTCGAAGACCGAGATCACCCGTCGGATCGAAGCCAGTTTCGAGCTTTTTCCTCGGCTGCGCGAGCGAGAACGCCAATATGGCGGTACCCTTTCGGGAGGCGAACAACAGATGCTGGCGATTGCGCGTGCTCTTATGCTCGACCCGCGCATCATTCTACTTGACGAGCCGTCGATGGGGCTGTCGCCGCTGTTTGTCGAAAAGATCTTCGAGATCATCCAGTCGGTGAACAAAAGCGGCAAGACGGTCGTGCTTGTCGAACAAAACGCTCTGATGGCGCTTGAGATCGCTCATCGCGGCTATGTCCTCCAGTCCGGCCATGTTGTCATGGGTGGCGATGCCGATTTGTTGGCAAAAGACCCGTCAGTCCAGTCGGCTTATCTTGGTGGAGAAATCGCGGCGGCCCTCTAAAAAGCGTATTTGAAAAGAGCATGCGGCGCGCATCATATCGTAGTTTCGATGCATCTCGTTATTCCTAAAATCCCGGAACGCTCGGGTTAGGCTCATCGATAGGAAGCTGACACGATTTTTGCTCGGCCAGACTGCTCAATGTGGATCAAACACCCGAGCTGGCCAGTCACCCGTGCCGACGAGCTGACGGGCGACGTTGCCGATCAGATCTTTGATCGCACTCACCGCGACTTTGCGACCCTCGCGTGGGTAAACCGCTAGGATCACCGAACGACTGATTTCCGGTTGGACAACCCGGGCTGCCCAGACCAGCCCCAGGCGTAATTCGTTTAAAAAAGCGGGGGGCGTCAGGACGGAATATGCTTTCGCCTCAGTCACCATTTTTATGATGCTGGTCAGCGAATCAACCTCGAACTTGACCTCAAGTTCCCAGCCCAGACGCTCCGCTTGTCTCGATACCGAGCGCCGGCCATTGTTGTTGCCCATCGGCAGGACCAGCGGGAGGCCGCGCAGATCCGAAAGAGCGATCGTTTCCTGCGGCGGCGCCATTTGCGGGGCGGCGACAAGGTGAAAATCCTCTCGCGCCAGTTCGAAATGGTCGCCGACCTTTCCGACGTCGCGGTATAGAACGGCAAGGTCGAGGCGGCCTGCCGTCAGCCAATCCTCCAGGTTTCCCGTCATGCCCTCAACGATCTGAAGGGAAACGCGCGGCAACTGCGCACGCGTGGCAGCCAGCAATTCAGAGACCAGCACGCGGGCCAAACCGGAAGGGATACCAATGGTGACTACACCTTCGGCCGAATGTCGCTGACTTTGGAGATCGCGCTCGGCCAAGGCGAATTGCCGCAAAATGATCTGCGCATGCTCAAGAAGTTTTGTGCCTGCGTCCGTCGGCCGGATCCCAGTCTGCTCCCTGAGCAGCAAAGTCACTCCAAATGCTTCTTCCATCCGGCGCACATGCAGACTGAGCGCGCTTTGGGCGATGTGTAGCCGCCTAGCCGCTTTGGTGAAGCTGCCAGCCTCCACGACACCGACGAAATAGCGGAGCTGTCGAAGATCCATGAAAACAATCAAAACAGATGAATAATCTCCACAAACTTACATTGCAAGTCATTGAGGTTCAATAAATTTATCCTCCTCATCACGAGGAAAGCGATCTTGAATCGCGATGATCCGCCGCGCGAAACTATATTTGCTAGACCAAATGTTTTGGTAGAGAAGCAATGGCATCTCAGTGGGGTCCAGATGAATTCGGAGGACGTTATAGGCAACTTGCAGAATGCCGCATTGGAGGAGTTTGGCGACGCCCTGAAAATGGAGGCAGCCAGGCTACACGATCTGGCGGCGTCAGACTATGTCGATGGCGGGAGCTTCGCCTTCATCGAAACTGCCGACCCCGTCCTGCCCGTTAACAGGGTTGGCTACAGCTGCGCGACTGCATCGGGTGACGGGAAGATCGTGACGGAGATGAAAGCGGCAATCGAGCTTGCCTGGAACCTGAACCACCATCTCAATGCCTTTACAGCTATCGATGAACAGAAGGCGCTTAGCGCGGCAGTGGCATCCCAGGAGCGGCATGACGCGGGCCAGCCTCGCGGGCCTATTGACGGGATGATCGTCGCGCACAAGGATCTTTTCGACCGGGACGACCATCTTTGCAGTTTCGGATCACGGATTCGCCAAAGCCGCTTCCCTGCTCGCTCGGCCGAGGTGATTGGACGGCTTGCCGACGCTGGCGCCGTCACCATTGGCGCGCTGACAATGGCGGAGTTCGCGCTTGGAGCGACCGGGCACAATTCAATTTTTGGACATTGTCGCAATCCATGGAATCCCGCGCGAGTGAGCGGCGGCTCGTCGAGTGGCGCGGCGAGCGCGGTAGCGGCTGGCATCGTCTCGGGCTCTCTCGGATCGGACACCGGAGGCTCCATTCGCATTCCGGCTTCCTGCTGTGGCGTGGTGGGACTGAAGCCTACCCAGGGTCGCGTCAGCACTGCGGGAGTCATGCCGCTTTCCTGGTCGCTGGATTGCGTCGGCCCCCTGGCTAGGCGTGTTGTGGACTGCGCCCTGCTCTTCGATGCCATAACTATCCCTGATCTCGCAGACCCTGATCGCGCCGTTGCGGTGTCAATCGACGCAGCGGGAGGAAGCCCCGGCGCGCGATCGTTCGCGATCGCATACCCAAAGCGAAACGTTGCCGAGGGCGCGGACGTCGTCGTCGCAGAAGCCATTGACAAGGCGGCGGCAGTGTTCGCCATGCTGGGCGGTGAAATTGTCGAGCGGTCACTGCCCGATATTGGGCGCCTGCATGCGCTCGCAGACATTATCCAGCGCTCTGAAGCGGCATCGGCACACGCAAGAATGCTTGGCGCCCACAGAGAAGCCTATTCACGGCCTGTGCTACGTCGCGTCGAAGGCGGGCTATTCGTCGCCGCGCCAGCCTATGTCAGCGCCCTGAACCAGCGCTCCAGCCATCTCCGGCATTTTTTAGAGACCACTCTGCGAGATGTCGATGTACTGCTTATTCCAACCGTTGGAATTCCCGTCCCCTTCATCGATGAGACCGACGAAGCGAAACTAGGCCCGCTTCCCGAACTCATCGGATCGATGACGCGCTGGACGCGGTGGTTGAACTATCTGGGCGTGCCGGCCTTGTCGGTGCCGTGCGGGGAGGATGCAAACGGCATGCCGATAGGCATGCAGCTTGTTGGTCGACCGGGGGCGGAGTTCCGACTGTTAACCTTGGCGGCGCAATTTGAACGGGTCACGCCTTGGCATCAGCGCCGTCCCTGCGCGCTATCGGCGGCCCGCAGTTCACTTGAGACGAATAAAGTGGAGTTGCGTCTTGCATATTGAGGATGTTCTGCTGGCTCCAGGACACGGAGCCTTTTTTTATGACGATCAGGCCGCGATCCGTTCAGGGGTCGAGACTGATGGTTTTCGCTATATAGGCTCGCCACTGACGCCGGGATTTCCTGCTGTCAGGATTCCGGCTGAGACGCTCGGCATCGGCCTGGTTCTCTCGAACAAATCGATCGCATGGGGCGACATGATGGGCGTGCAGTATGCCGGCGCGGCCGGTCGTGATCCGTTATTCCGGTCCAGAGAAGCTGCCGAGCTCGTACGCCGCGTACTGTTTCCGAGACTTCAAAATATCGACGTCTTGTCGTTTAGGTCCAGTTGCGCCGAAGTCCTTGCGCCCTCGGATGGGTACCGCCTGCCCGCGGCGATTGAGTATGGTGTAAGCCAAGCCATGCTGAATGCAGCGGCCGAGGCCGGCAGGTGCACACCGGCAGAAGTGATTTGCGCCGAATTCGGGCTGCCAATTCCCAAGGCGGTTGTACCGATCTACGCACAGAGTGGCGATGCCAGAGAGATCAACGTCGACAAAATGATCCTGCGCGGCGTCGACGTGCTTCCCCACGGCCTTATTAATTCTCGCGCCAAGTTCGGTGCGGACGGGCAGGCTTTCCGGGATTTTGTTCGCTGGGTGGGGCAGCGGATCCGGACCATCGGTGTTCCCGGGTACAACCCGATCCTGCACTTCGACGTCTATGGGTGGATCGGCTTGGAGATAGGCCTTGATCCAAGCCATATCGCGGGCTTCATTGCAAGCATTGCTGACGAAGTGCCAGGTTTCTTACTTCACATTGAGTGCCCGGCCGATTTCGGATCGCTGACAGCTCAGGTCGATGGATATGGATCGATCGTCGAGGCTATGCGCAGGCTCGGAACGACAGCCAAGATCGTCGTCGACGAGCGCTGCAACACGCTGTCCGATATCAAAGCCTTTGCACGCGCCCGCGCGGCAGACCTGGTGCAGATCAAGATGCCGGATGTTGGCAGTATTGCCGACATCGTATCGGCGGTCCTGGTGTGCAAGGAAAACGGCATTGGCGCCTATCTCGGTGGAAGCTGCGTCGAAACCGACCTGTCGGCCAAGCTTTCCGTTCATGTCGCGGTGGCCACGCAAGCGGACATGATGCTCGCCAAACCGGGCATGGGCGTTGACGAAGCTGTCTCGATCGTCGGCAACGAACAGAGCCGTCTTTTTGCCGCGCTGGCGCGGCAGTCCTTGATAAACAGAGCAGATCATGAATGACAGTCTTGCCGGAATCACTGTTGTAGCGGTCGAGCAGGCCGTGGCTGCACCCTATGCGTCAAGTCGCCTGGCTGATGCGGGTGCGCGGGTGATCAAGATCGAGCGGCGTGAGGGTGATTTCGCTAGGGATTATGACCGGATGGTGCGGGGTCAGAGCGCCTATTTTGTATGGCTGAACCGTGGCAAAGAATCGGTTTGTCTCGACATCAAGTCGCCGGACGATCGGTTGCTGCTCGAGCACATGATCGCAGAAGCAGACGTGTTCATTCAGAATCTGAAGCCCGGGAGCTTGCAACAGCTAGGCTTGGGCCACGCATCGCTTAGCGCGTTGCATCCGCGCCTGATCACGTGCGACATCACCGGCTTCGGCTCCAGTGGGCCGCGCTCGCATCTCAAGGCCTACGACCTCATCGTGCAGGCTGAAGCGGGCCTGTGCTCTATAACCGGGAACAGCGTCGGTCCTGCACGGGTAGGAGTCTCCGTTTGCGACATCGCAGCCGGCATGACGGCGCATAGCGCGATCTTGCAGGCGTTGTTTGCGCGGGAGCGAACGGGGAGGGGCAGCAACATCCAGATATCGCTTTTCGACGCCGTGGCCGACTGGATGAATGTGCCCTTTCTGCAGCATGTCTATGCTCGGCATGAAACGGTTCGCGCGGGAGTAAGTCATCCGTCGCTTGCGCCCTATGGTGCATTCCGTTGCAATGATGGGCACGATGTCATTTTCTCGGTCCAAAACGACCGGGAATGGTTGAATTTCTGCACCTTGTTTCTGTCCCGACCCGATCTCGTTCGGCACCAGCAATTCGCCGACAACAGCGCAAGGATCGCTAACCGTGCGGCATTGGAACTAATTATCGGGAAGCGGTTCACCAAACTCAACAGCATTGAGGCGATGAGCGCGCTGGAGGCTGCTGGGCTCGCTTATGGTGAGTTGAATGACATCGGCAAGCTCACCGAGCATCCGCATCTTCGAACAATCGAGGTTGAAACGCCTAACGGTCTGATCGATATTATCGCTCCGCCGGCCGTGGTTGACGGTCAGGTACTGTCGCTCAGGCCGGTGTCAGCGCTTGGGCAACATACCGATGCGATAAAGTTCGAATTCCTGCAGCGGCGTGCATAATATAACAACAGGCTTGGAGGACGGGACACGTCGTTCGATCCAGTCAGGAAGAGCCATGGTCCAAGAGGTACTCTCCGACCTTTTTCCTCTCTCCGAGGATACGACCCCGTATCGCAAGCTTACATCCGACTTTGTGTCGATCGATCGCTTCCGCAGCCAGCCAATCGTCGCCATTGAGGCCGAGGGTTTGCGGCTTTTGTCGGAAACGGCGTTCGCCGACATCAATCATCTGCTACGGCCGGGTCATCTTCAGCAACTCGCCAGCATCCTCGACGACCCGGAAGCCACGGATAATGACCGGTACGTCGCCTACGAGCTTTTGAAAAACGCAAATGTTGCCGCTGGCGGGGTGTTGCCTATGTGCCAAGACACGGGCACGGCAATTATCATGGGCAAGAAGGGCCGCAGGGTCTGGACCGAGGGCAGCGACGCCGAGGCGCTCGGACGAGGCGTTCTCGACGCCTATGAGAAGAAGAACCTGCGCTATTCGCAACTCGCGCCCTTGTCGATGTTTGAGGAAAAGAACACCAGAAACAACCTTCCGGCGCAGATAGATATCTACGAGGAAGGCGAGGATGCCTATAAATTCCTTTTCGTCGCCAAAGGTGGCGGCTCAGCCAACAAGACCTTCCTCTATCAGGGGACACCTGCGCTGCTAACGCACAACCGATTGTTGCAATTCCTCAAAGAAAAGATACTGACTTTAGGCACCGCCGCCTGTCCGCCGTACCATCTGGCGATCGTGATCGGCGGGCTGTCGGCGGAAATGAATCTGAAGGCATTGAAGCTCGCCTCAACGCGATATCTGGATGGATTGCCGACAGCCGGTAGCATCAAGGGGCATGCCTTTCGTGACCTCGCGCTGGAGGCCGAGATCCAAAAGGCCACGCAAACGCTCGGCATTGGTGCACAGTTCGGCGGCAAGTATTTTTGCCACGACGTGCGGCTCATCCGCCTGCCGCGCCACGGCGCATCGTTGCTAATCGGGCTCGGCGTGTCGTGTTCGGCGGACCGCCAAGCCCTAGGCAAGATAACCGAAAGCGGCATCTACCTTGAGGAGCTCGAAGCCAACCCGGCGCGCTATCTGCCTGATATCGACGAGGCGGAACTGGTGGGCAACGTCGTGCGCATTGATCTCAATCAGCCCATGGACCGGATCCTGAAGGAGCTCACAATCTATCCAGTGAAAACACGGCTCTCGCTTTCTGGACCCATTATCGTCGCGCGCGACGCGGCGCACGCCAAGGTCCGCGAGCGGCTGGAAAAGGGCGAACAGATGCCGGACTACTTCAGAAATCATCCAATCTATTATGCCGGGCCGGCGAAAACACCGGCGGGCCACGTCTCTGGTTCTTTCGGGCCTACCACAGCTGGGCGGATGGATTCGTTTGTCGACCAATTTCAATCCTTCGGCGGGTCGATGGTGATGCTTGCCAAGGGCAATCGCTCCCAGCAGGTCCGCCGAGCCTGCGCCAGCCATGGCGGCTTCTATCTGGGTTCCGTTGGCGGCCCAGCGGCGCGGCTGGCGCAGAATTGTATCCGCAAGGTAGAGGTTGTGGACTATCCAGAGCTCGGCATGGAAGCCGTCTGGCGGCTCGAGGTCGAGGACTTCCCCGCTTTCATCGTCATTGACGACAAGGGCAATGATTTCTTCGGTGAATGGAATGTTGAGTAAAGGGCGCTTGTGCCGCTTGCCAAGCGGATATGTGAGCCCGCCCATCAGCAGGTGTAGGAGGAATTCGGTCTCCACCACTTCGAACTTGTCAGGCTGGCGGGTTTTGATGATGTAACCGCCCCCCGACGTCATTGATGTGCGAAGGTGGGTTTGTAAGCTGCAGGTGCTCTTGGGACATTTCGTGGTGCGACTATAGCTTTTCGCGGAGCGCCTCGTAAGGTGTCTTTCCGTTGAAGGCTCCGTGCGGTCGAGCGAAGTTGTAGAATTGCTCCCATTGGCCAAGTTTTGCTTCGAGATCGACGTCATCCTTGTAGCTGAGCAGTTGATAGAATTCCTGCTGATCTGATCGGTGTGAGCGCTCGACCTTGCCATTCAACTGCGGGGTACCGCGTCTGATATATGCGTGACGAATGCCCTTGTCCTCGACGTGCCAGTGGAATTTTGCCTGGAATTCGTGGCCGTTGTCGGTCCTGATCTCACGGATTCGAAACGGGAACTTCTCGATGATGTGGTCGACGAAGTCGGTGGCGCTGGCCTGGGTGTGTTTCTCGTAGATTTTCAGAGCCCGCACCCTTGTCGCGTCATCAATAGCAGTGAACTGAAAGCGCCGAACCTTTTCACCGCGCGCCCCTTTGAAAGTCAGGAACTTGACGTCCATCTGAATGTGGTGGCCGGGAGCCTGCTTGTTGTAACGCTTGGTATGGACCTTGCGCAGGCGGGTGCCGCGCGGAAGGCGGTTGACGCCATTGCGTTTCAATATTCGGGAGACGGTCGCGTCTGATACCTTGATGTCGTGATACCGCGCCAGATACCAAACGATGCGCATGGGCCCGAGATGATATTTGCTCCGGAGATGGAGAACCTTCTCCTCGATCTCGATAGGCGTTCTGTTGGCGTGCCATTTAGGAATGGGCGGGTGATTCACCAAACCGGGGTCGCCGTGTTTCCGATAGGCTTCACGCCAACGGTAGAAGCTGCTGCGACCGACCCCAAAATACCGGCAGGTCTTCGCAACATGCCCAGTCTCGTCCGCATGCCTCAGAATGCGTAGCTTGCGCTGTATCTCGCGCTGATCCTTGCTCATGTGCATCTCCATCGTCCCAGAATTGGGAAGCTAATGGAAATGTCCCGCGAGTACCGACATATCTACACTTTTGGGCGCGCAGCTCCCCCGCCGCCGGACGGGTCTGGGTCTTCAGCATCCCCAGGCCGAGCCAGGCGACATAGCGCGCGCCGGCCACCTTCAGCACGACCCCGGCCACGCCGATCAGGACGAAGTCGCCCATGACGATGCCGGCCACGGCCAAAGTGGCGCTGTGTCGGGAGATGCGAGCCTGGGCGATCACGTAGTACGTCGCGGGCCCGGGGGCGATGATCAGGAGGGAGGAGGCGAGCAGGAACGAGAGCAGCATCCCGGGGCCCGGCAACGGAAACGTCACTTCGTGGCCCGATCTGCAAGGTGGGCGGCGATCAGGCCATCCAGCCAGTCATGGCTGTGACCGAAGCGGTGACCGAGGGCGGCGGCCCGCCTGGTATCCATGGTGAAGTCGCGCTCATAGTCGAACGGGCTGAGTGTATTGGACGCCGTCGAGTTCTCCACGGGCTGCAGCGCAAGCGGCACGCCGGCCATCACTCCGACCTGCTCGAAGATCCCGGCGGCTGACAGGGCTCCCTCCGCCGCGGCGTTCACAGGTCCCCGGAAGGTCTCGCCGCCGACCCAGGCGAGGAAATTGGCGATGCCGGGCCCGTCGATGAAGGCGCTCTTCCCGGATCCGGCGGCGTGTCTCAGGGTTCGGCCCTCGACCGCCCTGTCCACGTAATGGGCGAGGCGTCCGGTGAAATCCTCGGGACCCGCGAGGACGTGACCAACCCGGACGGTCACGACCGGCAGGACCGCGTGGCGCAACAGCGCGGCCTCGGCCTGGCGTTTGCCGGATCCGTAATGGGCGTCCGCCACCAGCGGGTCGTCCCACGCAAACCCGGGATCAACCGGTTCGTCGTCCAACACGAGGTCGTCTTCAGCCAGGGGCCGGTCGATCTCCCCATGCACCTGATCGTAGACCTCGATCGTCGATGTCATGACGTAGCGTCCGACCCGGCCGGAAAAGACCCGGGTGGAGATTTCCGCATCACGCGGACTGTAGCACATCTGGTCGAAGACGAGATCGAACTTGCGGTCTTCGAACGCCGCGGCCATGGCGCCGCCATCGCGGCGATCAACGCCGATGCGTTCGACGGTCGCTCCGAAGGTATCGGACGCCCGGCCCCGGGTGGCGATCGTCACCTGATGGCCCTCGGTGACAAGCCTATCCACGAGGATGCGTCCGAAAAAACGAGTGCCGCCGATAACGAGAACGGATTTGGTCAAGGAGTCCTCCTGCATAAGGTTTCCTTAGCCTAAAGGTCGATAATTTCTGCCGCAAACCAGTACTTCTTGCGCTGAGCATTAAATATATTTATGCTTCGGCATGATCGACCGTCTGCCTCGCGTCACTGGCCTTGTCGACTTTGAATGCGCGGCCCGACTTGGCAGCTTCCGCCTAGCTGGACTTGAACTTCACAAGACCGCGGGCGCGGTGAGCCTGCAGGTGAAACAGGCCGAGCAGCGGCTGGGGTTCGCGCTGTTCATCCGTCACCCCCGACAGATCGAACTCACCGGGAAAGGCCGCGAACTCGCCGTCATCGTGCGCGCGGCGCTGAGGACCCTGGCCGCCGGAATCACGGCTTTGCAGGCGGAGGACGCCGCCGTCGTGCTAAGGGTCTCGACGACCCATTCCCTGGCCATGAAATGGCTGGCGCCGCGCCTGCACAGGTTTGGTCTGCGCTATCCCGATTTGGACGTGCGGGTTGAGGCCACCGACGCACTCGCGTCGCTGGCCGACGGATCCTGCGATGTTGCCATCCGCCATCTCCGCGCGGACACGGCCGGGCTGCTGTTCCGCGACCAGCTCATTCCCGTGTTCAGTCCGACATTGGGGGCGTCGTCCCTCGATGCGGCGCTGCGCTTGCCTCTCTTGCGGGAAGGCGGCTCCGATCTGTGGCTCGCCTTTCTCTCGCTAAATGGCCGAACGGCCCTTCAGCCGCTTTTCTCACGTAGCTACAGTCATGCGGGGCTGCTGGTGCAGGCGGCGGCGGCAGGTCACGGCACGGCCTTGGCGCCCTACGCCCTGGCGTTCCAAGACCTTGAGGACGGACGACTGGTTACCTGCGAATGTGAACCGCTGCCGTCCCGTTATGGTTACGCGCCGGTCGCGAGCGAAGCGGGCGGGAAGGCGGATCTGGGGCGGCACTTCACGGCCTGGCTCAAGACCGAAACCGACGAGATGATGCGTTCGCTCGACAGCCGCGTGCGGCCAGGGACGACCTGATGCGGCCGCCCGGCTGACGGGCCCGACGGAGGGCCGGGTCGCAACCGCGTCGGCGGCACCGGCCGAGCGCATCGATCGCAGCGTCTGGGATGTCTGCCCGGAAGACGGAGCCTGCCGGATCTTATCGCCGACCCGCCGCCAGACCTGCCTGCACCTTCTCACCGATCGCCTACCTGATGTCGACATGATGCGGAGGCCGGTTCTGCTCGTCCCCATACCGATCCGGTTGCCTCGCGCCGGGTGGTGAGCGATGAAATCCTGCCCCAGCGCTGCGACCTGGCAGAGCCGTAGGTCGAAACTCATAGCCACCATGGCAATCTGCCGAAATCTGAATATCTAGCGGAAGGTTTTGCGGAGGGTGCTGCGGTCGGGTTCCCGCCACGAGCCTCCTCCGATCCCGTCAGCGCGGTCAGGCCGAGCAACGCTGGGACACACCCGCGAACACGGCTTTCGTGGATAACATCTGCTCGCTGGCGAGCGTATCTAGAACAACCACCCCGCCACGACCGGGCGTTATCCGCCATCGGAATTCCCGATGATGTTATCGCTTTCTTCCGTTTCCACATTTGAACCTGACCTGAAAGATCTGCCTTCTCATTCAAACTTGAGGAAGGAAGACAAACATGGCAGGCACGAATTCAAGGGTTCTCATCGTAGGCGGCAATTCGGGAATGGGGCTGGCACTCGCCAGGCGCTGTCTCGACGACGGCGCAGAGGTCGTTATCGTCGGGCGCAGCGAAGAAAAGCTGGACCGCGCACGCGAAAGCCTCGATGTCCAATCCCAATTGGAGACGATCGCGGTGGACATCACGAGGGAAACCGAGGTTGTTCGACTGTTTGAGCAAGCGGGGCAGTTGGACCACATCGTCTGCACCGCAGCCGATATCCAGGGTGCCTACGAACTGCTCCCCTCGCTCGACCTCACAGCGGCGCATCGCGCGGTGGAAAGCAAGATTTTCGGCGCGCTCCTGCTTGCAAAGCACGGAGCGCCAAAGCTCACCCCAAACGGGTCCATCACGCTCACGTCCGGCATCGCCGCCTATCGGCCCTTGCCGCGAGGCTCGGTCGTGGCAACGATCAATGCAGCGCTGGAAGGGTTGGTTCGCGCCTTGGCGGTCGAACTCGCCCCATTGAGGGTCAATGCGGTCTCGCCGGGCTGGGTCGATACCCCGATCTGGACCTTTGTCGCCGGCGACAAGAAAGACGAGGCGCTGGAGGCGATGGCGAAACGCCTGCCTGTCGGTAGAATTGGGCAAGCCGGCGACATAGCCGAAGCGATCGCTTTTCTCATGAACAGCACCTTTACGACAGGGACCGTCCTGCATGTCGAGGGCGGGCATCGGTTGATCTGACAGCCGGCGCCAATTCGTCTGCCGTTGCCAGAAATCGCTTCAACGGCGGCGACAGAACGCGGCGGCGGCGCCAGATCAGGACAAGAGCCACCGTGCTGCCCGCACCGGTCCAGGGCAATTCGACAACGTCCCCGCGATCGAGCATGTCTTCAACCGCCAGGCGGGGAACGAGAGCGCTGCCGATGCCGGCGGCGACAAGGCGGCCGATCGCGGTGATGCTACCGACTTCGGATGCAATCTCCGGCGGGCTGAAGCCGTCCGCGGCAAACGCTTTGTCGAGCATGTGCCGATAGATGCACCCGCGCTCAGTCGTTATGAAACGAAGCGAGGCAACGGATTGAAGATCGAGGGTCGGTATCCTGCTCGCTTCCTCGGGAGGCACGATGAGAACGAGCGGTTCGGACGAGACAACACGCCTGGCCAGCCGCTCGTCGATGGGGCCTTTGTCGAAGCAGAACACCGCGTCAAGCGCGCCGTCTTCCAAACCTTGCACCAGCTCGCCGCTCCCGGCGATTTTCAGATGCACTTTGATATCCGGCTGCCGGCGCTGAAAGTCCCGTAGCCATTGCGGCAGCCGTGCCGCGCCGATCGTTTCCAGCGCACCGATGGTCAGGCACCTGCCGCTGCGCCCGGCGGCTGTTTCCACCGCTGAACGCGCCTCATCCGCAAGGGCCAGGATCTCCTCAGCATAGGACTTCAGGGTCTCACCCCCTTGCGTCAGGATCAAGCCCTGCCGCGTTCGGACAAAAAGCTTCGCTCCCAATTCGGTTTCCAAAACCTGAATCTGGTCGCTGACGCTCGACTGCGCGAGGTGGACCTGTTCGGCAGCGCGGGTAACGTTCCGGCTTCTGGCGACAGCCAGGAATGTCTTCAGCAGTTTGGGGTTCACTTACGCCCTCCAGGACCTTGAGTTGAACGATGTAGCCTCGGCATTTCCGACCGCATATGGGAACGACCACCATGCCGATACAGTCCCTTCCACAATGGACGCGCCAGCCTGCGCATCATCTTTCGGTGAGATTGTCATGCCCTGCACAGCAGCCCGCCTCGCAATGATGGTTCCACAGATGAAGTATGGGCTCCCGACGGGCCGATCTTCCACGCTTCGGTCATGGGCCACAATCGCCATGCTCCTGGCATCGCACGCCCCAACAATGTTGACCTCCACAGATCGCTCACAACAACCCTCGATCGCACTGCAAACGGTTGTCTGCGTCCTGCGTGATTAGGAATTACGGCCACGAAGATTGATCGTGCGGTAACCGATTGTCGGGATCGTGAACCTCGACCGTGTCGCCATCGAGTAGGTTGGCGGGGAAAATCACCAGATTGGTGCCGCCGGCATGACGCAAGGATGGAAACAGGATGCCGCGAAGTCCAGCCGTGATCACCAGATCGGCAAGCTTCCAAGACGGTGGTATTTTCCTGTCGATACGGGCAATTTGGCGCCAGGCACAGCCCCAGTCCTTCCAATCGCTGACCCAGCGGTCCGGGTCGAAGCCTTCTGAAAGGTCAACGACTTCGGTAAGGGTCACTTTGTAAGCGGCAAGCGTCGCTGGCGGGGTGATGCTGGCGCCTTGCCTGTATTCCTCAAGCGCCGTCTGCGGCGCACGCGAAAGATAGAGCGCCTCAACACCTGGCCGGTTGAAGCGACCGCCATCAATCGCAGCGCCGGCGCCACTGGTTGGCAAAAACGACCATTTGGGCGTCAGATAGCGATGGAAGATTCCATCGGGTCCGACGCGGGTAATGTTCACCCGCGCGCCCCGTTTTCGAGATCACGAACGAAGGCCAGAACTGCCTCAACCTGACCATCGGCAACAAGCTCAGCCGCCGTGCGGTGTCCATAATCCGCGATCGGCTCATTACGATACCAATAGATCGCCTTGTCGACATCGCCGGTGAGTTCGGTGGCTGCCGAAATCACCTTCACCATCTCCCGCAACCTGCCCTGCAGGCGTTCCGAAGCGGGGTTGCGCAGCGTATTGCGATGCACACCTGTCAGTTGCGCCAGATTGGCAACCTTCACGCCCAGCGCCTGCGACAGACGCTTCGGTGAAATATAGGGTGTCCGCGGCTCCTGAAGGCTATCGACGAAGCCGGAGACCATTGTGTTATGTGCGAGCTGAACTTGAGTCATGTCAAAACCTCGAAACCCATTCTGCACAATATATGCACATTTATGAGCATATCAAGTGCACAATTAGTTTCCAGGCTAAATCTAGTCACGCCAATCGTATTTGGCCGGTCCAACTGAGCGAATGGTTTCTATGACGCGGTTCGCCTTCTCGCGGCACGGCCCTGGCAATCGAGAGAGATCCGCAGAAACGCGTTCGATATAGCCTTCGCCGCCGTAAGTTTTTGCGGCGCGTCTTAGGATCTTGCCGACATCCGAGGCGCGACAGGCCGTCAGGGCCAGATCGCCAGGCTTCCAGACCGTGGATGCGATAAATGCGTCGACAAGCTCTCGCCGTGCAGTCTTGCAGCGATCCCAGTCGAAGAAGGGAACGAACTTGAGCAGCTCGGGAACGTCCGCTTCCTTTGCCAACTCGCGATAGATCGAGGGAAAAGTCGCCGCGACCATCGCCGACACCGGTGCGCGCCATGACCGCAGCAGAAGCGGCAACAGCGTAAGCGTCGCCCGGAGGAACTGATCGCGTCCCGGGGAAGCTGGCAAGTCGAGCAAGACTTCCCTCAACTGTGGGACTACGCCCAACTGGCGTGCCCGCTCTGCCAACGACATGCTAAAGCTCGTTGCCGCAAAGTTGTTGACCTCGGCCAAGTAGCGCACCTCGCCGATAAGCGAGTCGGCGCCTAAGGATACAAGAAGTGGACGCGCGGCTGCAATCTGCGCATCATAAATGAGGAGAGGCAGAACAGCGTCCCGGATTGCGTCGAATTTGGGTGAGGTCAGCTCGGGTAGTATGTTAGCCAGTTTAGGCTCAGCAGCACTGTTTAACACTCAAGGCACCACGTTGATCTCTAGTGCGTGAACTGCGAATTGCTTCACGCCATTGATGAAGGTCGCGCGGTCAACCGGCTCATTCTTCATTATGGCGTTATGAAGTGCACCGTCGAGGGAATGATATAAAAATGACGCAAATAGCTCAGCATTAACCTTGCGACCCAAGACCGTGAAATATCTCGAGATTACCCCGGTCAATCTTTCGAGGATGGCTTGGTCAGATTGCCGACACAACGCGATAGCGGAGGCATCGGCTGTCCCATAGATCAGCCGATGCAAATGAGCGTGGTCCAATGCATGTTCGGTGAGCCTGACAAGTAAATCCAGTATGAGGGGACCCTGGGCTAAGCCTTGGGAATCTTCCAAAAGGCCGTCGGCGAGGCTCATGAAGCCCGCCACATAACGCTGCCAGAGCTCTGCAACAACTTCGTCCTTGGACGCAAAATAGAGATAGAATGTGCCGCGCGCGACTTCGCTTCGATCGGTGATATCGCCGATGCCAGTAGCGGCTATGCCCTTTTCTGAAAACAGAACAGCAGCAGCCTGTACGAGCTCCTCTCGCCTCACATCTGGCGCCTTACTGATACGCTTCCGTTTCTTCATCGCGACTTTTACCGATCGAATCCCTTGACTGAATGACTGTCAGTCAATTACGACTGACGTCCGTTCAGTCACGAGGATCACTAGCATGTCGGAAGCACAAACCCAAACGCAAAACACCGATGCCGACCTTACACGCAAAGGTGGCTTTTGGTCCGCCGCCTATACAATCTTCATTCTGCTTACCGGGACTAATCTACCGACGCCACTGTATCGCGGATATGAGCAGATGTTTGGTCATACAACGCTCGTGACAACACTGATATTTGCCGCCTATGTGGCAGCTCTCGTCCCGGCACTACTGATTGGCGGTCCACTATCGGATTCGATCGGGCGGCGCCGCGTGCTTCTGCCCAGCGTGGGTCTTGCCATCGCCGGGTCTGCCGTCTTTTCCCTTGCAAGCAGTACAGCTTGGCTATTCACGGCGCGGATTCTGCAAGGGCTGGCGGTGGGAGCCGCGTCGGGAGCACTAACAGCAGTTCTGAATGAAAATGAACCAACTGGCAATCGACGTCGTGCTGCATTTGTTACGACAGTCGCTTCGCTCGGAGGACTTGGTGTTGGGCCCCTTGTCGCGGGTGTTCTTGCTCAATATGCACCAGCGCCATTTGTAACGTCTTTCGTTTTAGAGATCGCGTTCCTCCTGATTGCGCTGACGTTCATGACATCATTGCCCGATAGTTCGACCCGAACCAGATGGCGCCTGCGTCGGCCATCCATCCCGGTCGGGATGGGGCGTGTCTTTGCCGTGAGTGGGTCAGCCAATTTTCTCGCCTTTGGCGTAGTCGGGCTCTCACTCAGCCTTGTGCCTGCCTACGTGCTGAAGCTTTCTGGCATAACCAATCTTGCCGTTGCAGGTACTACGGTGACCTTGATGTTGGCTTGTTCGATAGGTGCGCAAATTGCCGGCTACGGAAAATCACCGCTCAAACTGCTAGGTGCCGGTCTGATACTTTTGTTGTTGGGGCTCGTCACCCTTATCGTTGCCGGACACGCAATGTCCCTACCTCTCCTGATCGTAGCATCGGTTGCGGCAGGGCTGGGCCATGGCCTGATCTTCCTCGGCGGAATGACCGAAATCAACAGGCTGGCCCCGAGAGATAAGCAAGCGGAAACTGCCTCCGCCTTCTTCGTCATCGTCTATCTCGGTGTTGGCATGCCAGTGATCGGTGCCGGCTTCCTGGCAACGGTTCTAGGTTCGCTGATGGCTGTACAGATATTCGCCGCTGCGCTTATCCCTCTGACTTTCGGCGCCTTACTGCTTCTCTTCATGAACCATCGAGAGCTTGGGAGAAATTCATCCGGCTCCTGTATTACAAGTTGAGAGAGAGAACTGGATATGGATACAACCAAGCTTGTGCGAGCTTACCATTCCTTGATCGCTGCTGCGGAAGGGATCGACAAGGCAAGGCAACTCAATACAGAAGATCGGACTGAGATCGAATGGCGGCTCTGTCACATTGCTTTGAGCGATGAAATACTGGCGGCTGCCGTCGAGAAGACACTCGCTGGAGAACCGGCAGTGGTAGATAACAAGCCCGCTATGGACCGTGCGGCGATCGCGTTCCTTACCGCCCGTACCAATCATGACGAACGTGTCGCTTCGATGAAATACAATGGCGCAGCGTTCGCGTCCGCAGCAGAAAAGCTCTCTGAGCACCAATCGAGATCCATGGTTCGGTTGATCGCTCACAACCGTAATGGGATTTTCTTATCTGACAGCGAGATGTCGTGGTATGATCTAATCATTCTCAGGGCGGAACGGCACCTTCCATCACATACAACCTTTCTGACGAACGCCCGATAACTCCAACAACATCTGGACCAGGCCGTTACCTTGTGGTTCGAGGTGGATGACATTGAGACGCGCCTGAACGCCCTGATTGTTGCGGGTGGCTCAGCCGAATGGGAACGCAACACTTTTCCGGGGCAGGGACTTGTGCAGTATCCAGCTGATCCGGAAGGCAATATTTTCGGCCAAACGGCCGCTCTGATCGTGCTAGCGGCGCCTTTTTCGTTAGCGAACCCGGATGTCAGCCGCCCTCTGTCTGATCTCCCGCATGGAGTGCGCAGGCGATGACCAAAGGCATTTGTGTGTGGCCCGACGAGGGAGCGCAGCTTGAGCCGCAACTGATTGTCGGGTCCTCGGCCGTGCTCATTTCGGTCTCCCTTCGTCGACGTAGGCAGACCCCACTCCTTCAAGTAATTAGAAGGTCAACAGCCAATCTGAGGTGCCTCATGCCATCGTCGGACGGCTGACGAAAGCGGCCCCGCGGCGTGGCCCTGCGGGTCCTCAGCCATTCTTGACACGAAGCCCTTCAAGCAAGGTGCGAAAGCCTGCCACTGCCTTCCTGGAGGTTTCCTCGGGATTGTCGGAACTGGCAATCCATGTGGCTGCGTGGCTGCTGGCGCCATTGATCAGGCGTGCAGCGCCCTCCGTGTCGAGGTCTACAAGCACACCATTGGCTTTGAGCTCATCCAGGCTTTCCTTCAGAGCCATGACACAGCCATTGGTGTTCGGCCACTGGGAAATATCACCAAGAACCGCCGGTCCATCACGGAACATGATACGCTGGATCTCCGGCTCGAGCGCCATCTCGATATAGCCGATCCATTCATCGATAAAGCCCTGCCAGCGTGTCGGCGCACGCCCCGATATCTCCTTCAGGCGCGCAGTCATCTCTGAATCGATTTCCTCGATGACCGCCCGCAGCAGGCCCTGCTTGTCACCGAAGTGATGGTAGAGGGCGCCACGGGTCAGTCCCACCTCTGCGGTGAACTCGTCCATGTTCGAATCGTTGTAGCCGACCGTACCGAAAGTGTGGCGCGCGGCAGCAATCAGCTTCGCCCGGGTCTCGGCGATCATCTCCTTGCGCGACTTTCGCACCGTGATTTCCTTTTTCACATACGCTCCGTATTTTAGTTGACGTACGCAACGTATGCAATTATTTCACTCACATACGCCGAGTATATACGTGACGTGCGCTGCTGATCAAGGAGCCTCTCAAATGTCAAATCCCTATGCAGAAATATTCAGGGCGCCGGGAGCCAAGGGCTTCTCAGCGGCCGCGTTCATCGCACGTCTACCCGTAGCGATGGCGCCAATCGGTATTATCACCATGCTGTCCCAGACTTATGGCGAGTACTGGCTGGCTGGCGCCATTTCGGCAACATTCGCCCTGACAAACGCGTTTGTGTCGCCGCAACTATCCCGTCTTGTCGATCGCTTCGGCCAGGCCGCCGTTGTCGCCCCTGCGGCGCTCGTGTCGGTCGCCGCCTTTCTGGTGCTGATTACGGCTGTGAACCAGAGCTGGCCCGTCTGGACACTGTTCGCCTCTGCATTGGCCGCCGCGACGATGCCCAGCATATCGGCGATGGTTCGGGCCCGTTGGAGCGAAATGTTCCGCGATCGCCCGGAGATGAACACCGCCTTCGCCTTCGAGTCGGCTGCTGACGAACTGATCTACATCGCGGGCGCCTCACTCTCGGTCGGTCTTTCCGTGTCGCTCTTCCCGGAAGCCGGTATGCTCGCCAGCACTGCATTCCTAACGTTCGGCACGGCTGCATTTCTCCTGCAGCGGTCGACCGAACCGAAGGTGCGGGCGCTTGACAGTGATGCCCCACGGGGCTCGGCTATCAGGCTGCGTCCGGTTCAGATTGTCACGCTGGCGCTGGTCTTCGTCGGGGCGATCTTCGCCACGGCCGAAGTGACCTCTGTCGCCATCACGAAGGAACTTGGCCAGCCGGGTGCTGCAAGCTTTGTCATCGGCGTGTATGCAGTCGGATCGTTTGTGCTCGGCCTCGTCCTCGGCGCGATCAATCCTAAAATGCCTCTCCAGCGCCAGATGCTGATCGCCGTCAGTGTTCTCGCCCTGGCCACCCTGCCATTGTTGATTGCCGGCAGCTCGGTCGCGCTTCTCGCGGCTGCCATCTTCCTGAGTGGTGTCGCTATTTCGCCGACTTTCATCACGGCCTTCGGCCTGATCGAGCGGCGGGTTCCGGAGTCCATGCTGACCGAAGGCGTCACCTGGGTTATGACCGGCATTGGCATTGGCATGGCGCTAGGTTCATTCGTCTCGGGCTGGGTCGTCGACAACTACGGCGCACAGAACGGCTTCTGGGTATCTGTTGCGGCGGCTGCGGCAACCGTTTTGACCGTAGCTCTCGGCCAGCGCAGCCTCTCCGGCATGCAGACTGAAGTCGCCGCAGGCAGACAAGCTCAACCGGCCGAGTAAGGGGAAACTGATCCACGCAAAGGCGGTATTATGCCCGTGAGGTCTGGCTCGTGGTTCACCGCGATTTGCGTAAGAACTCCGCGATCCGCGCTGTGATGGATTTCGCTTCTCGGGTTATCGCCAATGAGCCGCTGAGGAAGGCTACAGCGTGGACGTGGTTCTCGTCTTCATAATTGCGCCAGTGCGCAACGGCTGCGGGGGCGGCTTTGCAGACGATACAATTGACGCCCAAACGTCTCTTTTCTCAGTGTGAGGTCCCGATCGCTCCCTGAATGTTGATCGTCTCATCAATGGTTCGGCTATCTACTCAGACGTGCGACAGCACGTGACCTGAGCCCCTGATTTTCCGCCATATTTTGGTAGAGTCCGTCACACTGAAGGAGACGGACGGCATGAAGCATTCGCGGTTCACGGACGAACAGATCATCGGGATATTGAAAGAGCAGGAGAACGGCCTGAGGACGGCCGATATCTGCCGCAAGCACGGAATATCCGAAGCGACGTTCTACAAATACAAGGCGAAGTTTGGCGGCATGGAGGTTTCCGATGCCCGCAAGTTGAAGGCTCTGGAGGACGAGAACGCCAGGCTGAAGAAGCTGCTCGCCGAGACCATGCTGGATAACGCCATGTTGAAGGATGTCGCTTCAAAAAAATGGTGACGCCCGATGTAAAGCGGGATGCTGTGGTTCATGTCTGCGAGAAGCATGGTGTGAGCCAGCGTCGGGCGTGTGAGGTTTTGTCGGTTGACCGGTCGAGCATGCGATACCGCAGCATTCGGCCTGATGATGCTCATATCCGTGAGGCTATGAAACTGGTGGCGTGCGAGCGTCGTCGTTTCGGGTATCGGCGCATTCACGTCATGCTGGGTCGGCAGGGGATCGTCATGAACCTGAAGAAGCTGCGGCGTCTCTATCGGGAAGAGAATCTGACGGTGCGCAAACGTGGCGGGCGCAAGCGGGCCTTGGGAACGCGACGACCTTTGGCACTGCCCTCGCGTCCGAACGAGCGCTGGAGCCTCGACTTCATCAGCGACGCTTTTACGGATGGTCGCCGCTTTCGGGTCCTGGCCGTTGTCGATGACTTCACCCGCGAATGCCTGGCGCTGGTCGCCGACACGTCGCTCTCAGGTCGGCGGCTTGCGCGGAAACTCGATGCCGTCATCGTGCGCCGAGGAAAGCCACGAACGATTGTCTCCGACAATGGAACGGAGATGACGAGCATGGCCGTTCTCGAATGGTGCCAGGGCAGCCAGGTTGAGTGGCATTACATCGCACCGGGCAAGCCGATGCAGAACGGCTTCGTGGAAAGCTTCAACGGCAGCTTCCGTGACGAATGCCTCAACGAAACGCTGTTCTCGTCTCTGACGCAGGCCAGGACAGAAATCACAGCATGGAAGGAGGACTACAACCGAAACAGACCACACTCTTCGCTGGGCAACATCACACCCAGCGAGTTCGCTTTGAAAATCGCTCTGGATAAACAGGCCGCATAAGGCCAGATTGAAAACTCAAGACTCTCCTGAAAACTGGAGGGAAGACGGGGCTCAGGTCACACGTCACCTTAACAATCGCCGACGCTCTAGAGATGATCGATGAACACTCCAGCACGAAAATGACTCCGTCTTCACTCAATATTCTGAGCTATGCCGCGACCAAATGACCAGTTCTCCGGGAGAACTTCGACGATGTTTATAAAAATGTCGTCCGGCCGGATTCCGACTTCCACGAGTTCTTCATTAATCGCTTTGTAAAGCGCGAGCTTCTGCTCCTTGGTCCGATTGTTGCTCGCGGTTATCTGGATGATGATGAGGTCATCGCTCCTGTCTACATTCGGATAACGATAACCGTACGAAAAGTTAGTACTGCCAAACTCGCTGAACGTCATGAACCGATCGTCGTCCGGCACAGCGAACGACCGTCGCATGGCGCTATAGATACCGTCCATTACGGCACGCCTAAACTCTTTTGACTTCCCCTTCCGCATTGAAATCTGTGACAGAGGCATGTTCTCTCCTATCGGGCTGGACACACGAGACGCGACCTTAGCGAGTCCGTTAAAAGTGGATAGACTTCGATTTGCAGAATTGACGGCATTTCTGAAAAAGCGTTCCCGTCGAATGATTCATCCTTGAAATCCGCGAGCTGACTTTGGTAACGGTTGCAATATAACTCTGCATAGTTCTCTTGATGTACGAAACTTAGCCGAGCAATGCTCGATAACCGCAACGCCCTCCCGGCCGGGTCTGCCAGATCTCACGGCGAAGCGGCGCAGAACAAGTACTGGTGCGAGTATGGATCACCATCATATTGGGTATCCACCAATCGAAATCCACGCTTTTGCAACAGCGAGATCGACCTGTCGTTGCGAGGATCGACGGAGGCCCTCAGTTGCGTGAGCCCAACCACATCAAGCCCGAAGCCGAGCAGGTGGTCGAGTAACTCCGCACCATAACCTTTGCCCCAATGCGGAGCACCCAGGCCGTAAACGATTTCTTCGGGGCGCCCCTCCGGCCTGGCAAACCCCGCCCATCCGATTAAAGTCTTGGTGGCATTTTCTACCACCGCGCCAGTGCCATAGCCAAAGCGCTTGACATTTGCGCGCGACCGCTCGATCCAAAGTAAGGCCTGTTCCGTAGACAATGGCACTCCGTCACCTACGAAACACATGACAGATGGGTCCGAGACGATTTGACTTAGGGCCGGCACGTCGCCCAGTTCAAATTGCCGAAACGCCAGCCGGCCGGAAACAAAGAAGACTTTTGACATCGTACAAATTCCTTTGTCGAACTCCAAATGCGGCGAAGAGCGAAAATTCCTGGCTGTTGCCGCGCTGAAATTTGAGCGCGGCGATGCTAATGATGGATCTGACGTCGGCAGGTCGCAGCGCTTTGAAAATCAGCATTTTCCTGGCGGCATCTCCTGCACAATTGCACGCACTCGAATAACCGAATCGAGCAGGACTATCGGCGCATCAAGCGCCGCGTCCGGCCAATGCTGGGCTTCAAATCACAGGCATCAGCTGCGACTATCCTGTCCGGCAACTAAATGGTTCACATGATGCACAGACGACAGGCGAGATACGCCTTCAATGCGAATCCATCCCTGGCCGAGCAGTTCGCAATTCTTGCCGCATAATTGGCCTCGGACTAGGCATTTATGCGCTTCCCTTCAGCCGTTGCAACAAAACCCCGGTTGAACGCCTAGGCGAGCAGCGGCAAAGCATCCGCAAGCGACATGACCGTGGTGCGAGAATCGAATGCTGTGGAGAACAGATGTTCATGTACCACTTGATCTGGATCATAACAGCAGTCCTTGACGGTATACAGGCGGAAGTCCGCGTCGCTCGCATACGCGACCGACGACAGCACGACACCGGTCGACGCGATGCCTACCATAATCAGTGAATCGATACCTTGTGAGAAAAGTCGTGCTTGCAGATCTGTACCGTAGAACACGCTCGCGCGCTGCGCGATGATGACCGGTTCACTAGCCTGCTGGCCTAACTCCGGCGCAGTCCAGTCGTCAACGAAGAGGCCGAGGTGTCTGAGCCCCTGCCCGTTCTTGTTCAATGGGCTGACTTCCGGATAGCCTGGACTAAACCGGAGGTTAGCGAAATAAACGCTGACGCCTTTGGCCCGCGCCGCGTCACATAGCTTGCGCGTATTGGCGAGCAAGGTTGGCGCGACCAACGGAAAGAACCCGAGAATGTCGGTTTGATAATGCATGACGATAAGGGCGGTTTGCACCGACTCGATTGCCTTCATTTACACTTCTCCTTCACTGCAGCCCTCAGTTCATAGTCACAACCAAAGAACGTCTATCAACGAGCAACGAAACTGAATTCAACGGTGCTTGATTTACGTCGAAAGCGTAACGCGCGTGTTTGCTTCCTTCGGAAGGGTTCAGCTTCTCGGCGTTGATACATTAGGTATAAAACATGGAATTTCGGCGGTACTGTAAAATTGACGGGGCGTTCCAGGGATGGCGCTCACAATTGTCCGAAACCGCGTGCCATTGCTGCTGCTAGGATCGGTAGCGCAATAAAGAGAACCAACTGCGCATAGAAGTACCTACGGATACGCACTACTTCAGCAGGCTCGATCGGTGACGTGGCGGAGCGCCAACGACGAAACGTGATTGTTGGACGAATGGATATGAGCCCAATCACTACAAAGATCCCGATCTTTGCCCAGAATGCGACGTTGTGGGCGTAGTAGTCCCATCCTTTCGCCGCAAACAGCGCCCGGGAAAACCCAAAAATCAGAATGAGCAAAGCGCTTATGCCATAAGCAATATCAATCCTGCTGACGCGTCTTAGCACAGGCGCTTCCATTCCTGACCCGATGATCGCCAGCTGAGCCAGCACAGTTCCGAAAAGCGTAAACGCCGCTAAATGGTGCGCAGATGCGAGCATAAAATCGAGCATGATTTTTCCATCCTAGAAGTCTGGGTCAACGTCGTTTGGTTGCTTTTGCGACGAAGCGTCACTTGCCTAGAGCCGCGGAAGTACGTAAGTTTACGATGTAAACATAAATAGCGATGGTAACGGTGTCAACATGGGGAACGTTGGAAAAAGCGAACGCAGCTACCATCATGGTCAACTCCGTTCGGCCTTGATTTCGCAGAGTTTGCGAATTCTTGAGGCCGGTGACGTCGAGAGATTGAGCCTCCGAGAGGTGGCAAGAGCGGCCGGCGTCAGTGCGACGGCCGTGTACCGTCATTTTCCTAACAAGGAAGCGTTGTTGCGCGCGGTTTCATCAGAAGGGTTTTATCGACTGGATGAGGCCCAATCGTCCGCTTCACTTAAGGCTGGGGGAGGGGTTGAAGGGTTCAATGCCTCTGGTGCCGCCTATGTTCGTTTCGCACTCTCGAATTCCAGTTTGTTCAGGCTGATGTTCAATCATTCGCCCGATATCGGATCAAAGACCACATTGCAGAAGGATGTTTATGCGGTCCAGGCAATGAGGCACTTGCAAGAAGCTGTGGCAGCACTGATCGGCGTCGAAGTTGATGACCCGCGAACGCGGTCTACGGCCCTGCGTGCATGGTCGCTTGTTCATGGGCTGTCGCTATTGATTTTGGATGGTCAGGTTGAAGCGGACAGCCAAACCATTGAGGAGACGATCAACATTCAGGGAGCGATCGGGACCTCACGCTGAGAAAAGAGACGTTTGGCTCACAACGACAGTGGTAGGGCAAACCGCGTGCAATGCTGTGCAACCCAATTCAGCATTGCTGCCACGATGGCCGGGGCGATCTTCCTGAAAGAGATGGGTGCTGAAGACGGTTCTGTCGCAAATTTTTAGGGAGTTTGTCATGTTCAAAGGCCGTCATTTCGACCGATCCGTGATCCTGCTGTCCGTACGCTGGTACCTGACCTACAATCTGAGCCTGCGCGACCTGGAGAAGATGATGGCCGAGCGCAGCTTGAGCGTCGACCATTCGACCGTGCATCGTTGGGTCGTGCACTTTTCGCCTCAACTTCTGGAGCGGTTCAACCGGCGCAAGCGGACCGTCACCCGCAAGTGGCACCTGGACGAAACCTACATCAAGGTTCGCCGCCAATGGATGTATCTCTATCGTGCCATCGACAGCGTCGCCAGCATTCAAGCTGCCGGTCCGCGCGTTTTGCGCGCCGTAAAGCTCTAGTCAAAATCTTATGAAGGAGGCGATCTTGTCCCGTGCCGACGCGGTCGACAACCTGCGTGCTCCCGCCGGGAGCCTCGAACAGCGTGCCACCCGCGCTGTGTTCCTCGTGGCGGGTCTCGCCATGGCCACCTGGGCGCCGTTGGTGCCTTTCGCCAAGGCGCGACTTGAAATCGAGGAAGGCACGCTGGGCCTGTTGCTGTTGTGCCTCGGTCTCGGCTCCATCGTCGCCATGCCCATCACTGGCGTCCTGGCCACCCGCTTCGGTTGCCGTGCGGTGGCCCTCGCCTCAGGCGTGATCCTGGCACTGACCCTGCCTTTCCTCGCTATCGCCGCGACACCCCTGGCGCTGGCCACAGTCCTCGTGATCTTCGGCGCTTCGGTCGGCACGCTCGACGTCACCATGAACATCCAGGCGGTCATCGTCGAAAAGGACAGCGCACGGCCGATGATGTCTGGCTTTCACGGCCTTTTCAGCCTTGGCGGCATAATCGGTGCCGGCGGCGTCAGCGCGCTTCTCGCCTTCGGCCTGTCGCCGGTCTATGCGGCAATCCTCGTCAGTGTCCTGGCACTCATTGTCCTCGCCGCCTCCGCCAAGGGCTTGCTGCCCTATGGTAACGCCGAAACCGGCGACGCACCGCTTTTCGTCCTGCCGCGCGGTTTCATCGTTCTCATCGGCGCGCTGTGCTTTCTCGTCTTTCTCGCCGAAGGCGCGGTGCTCGATTGGAGCGCCGTGTTCCTCACCGAAATACGCAGTTTTACCCCGGCCAAGGCCGGCTGGGGCTACGCTGTATTCGCCATTGCCATGACCGGTGGGCGGCTCCTTGGCGACCGTATCCTTGCTGCGCTCGGCGGCCAGCGCATCCTGCTGTTCGGCGGCTTCCTCGCGGGCCTGGGATTTGCGCTGATCATCGCTTCGCCTCTTCAATGGACAGCGCTTGCCGGTTTCTTCCTGGTTGGTGCCGGAGCGTCCAATGTGGTGCCGGTACTGTTCACTGTCGCTGGCCGCCAGAAGGATATGCCCGTCAGCCTTGCCATCGCCTCGATTACGACGCTGGGTTATGGTGGCGTCCTGGCCGGTCCCGCGCTCATCGGTTTTGTCGCGCACCTGTCGAGCCTGGCCGTCTCCTTTGGTCTTCTGGCAATCGCCATGCTGCTGATTTCCGCCAATAGCTGGGTCAGCCGCCGCTAGGCTCGGAGGTGACTGAATGGCATGGAACTGGCGCGATCTACCTTGCTGGACGTACCCGGCAAGCATGATCGTCACAAAGCGCTGCGGGCGAACTCGACCGCAGCGGTGATGACCAGATTACCGGAGGAGTTTCTACCCGGTCTGCCCGACTTTCGCAGGCTGTAAAAGTCTGCTTTTTACGGGAACAAGCTGCTGTTCGACGTAGGCCCGGACACATTGACCGTTGATCGGGCCGTTGAAGACGCAAGGGGCTGTTGGCTGCCCCGTTCATTGCCATGAGACTTCTTCCCGAGGGAATTGTGGCGACAGCCATGGTTCTGGCGGCAATGCTGCTGCTCCGCACTGTTGCGCCGACACCTGACAACTGGAGTGGTGCGAGCGTTGCGACGCAGGTAATCCGATCTCGCGGCTCGAAATTGCAGAGAGAACCCGCACCATTATTACCCGGGTGTTATTGACATTCCTATTTCTATCCGGGTAAATATGGGCATGACCAAACAACCAACATTTGTGGCTTTCCGCGACCATCGGCTGCTCGCACGAGGGACGGTAGAGGACATAGTCAGGCGCCTGCATCCACGCTCCGCCTCGGAGCAAGCCGAACTGCGCCTCCTTGATGAAACTACCGGACGGGTAGTCGATTTCGATTGGCGAGGGAGTGCCGACGACATTGTCGTGCGCACCAATGAACAACTTGCCGGCAGGGGCAGAGGAAGGCCTAAGCTCGGCGTAGAAAGTCGCGAAATTACGCTACTTCCACGGCATTGGCATTGGCTCGATGAAAAAGGCCGAAGCGCATCCGCGACCCTTAGAAACCTTATCGATCAGGCTATGGGCGAAGCTGAGCCAAACCATGTGAGTATCGATGCGCTCTACTGGCAAATGTCGACATTGGCTGGCGACCTACCCGGGTTCGAAGAGGCTACGCGAAATCTCTATGCCTTCGATTGGGATGCAGCAGAACGCATAGTTTCAACGTGGCCGGAAGATTTGAGCCGGTATTTCATCGAACGACTTCACGCCGCGGCGAACACCGGAAGAGGTCCCTCATGACATCGAATGCCAACACCGCCAGCAGCGCTGCGTTAATCGCCCACAGGGTCCGCAATGGAGAGGTTCGCGCCGTTGATGTGCTCAGTGAGCATTTGGACGTAGTCAAAACGCGAAACACAGATTTGAATGCGCTCGCTGAGGTGTTTGACACTGACGCGATGGCTGCAGCTGAACAAATCGACAAGAGGCGTAATGCGGGCGAGATGCTCGGACCGCTTGCCGGTGTACCGGTCTCGATAAAAATGAACATTGACGTTGCTGGTCATGCGACAACCCACGGCATTCCTGCCTTCAAAGACGCTATTGCGCCAGCAGATGCGCCAGTTGTTGCTCGTTTGAGGGCAGCGGGAGCCGTGATCATAGGGCACGCCAATATGCCTGACATGTCGATGAGATTGCATACTTCCAGCCAGTTGTTCGGCGCTACCCGAAATCTTTATGATGAACATCTTACGCCCGGTGGGTCGAGTGGCGGCGATGCTGTCGCGGTCGCCTCTGGCATGGCCTCGCTCGGGCTTGGAAACGATGCAGGTGGTTCGGTGCGAGTGCCCGCATCGTTTGCTGGGATTTGCTCCTTGAAACCAACCACTGGGCGCTTTCCGTCGGACCGGGCGATCGCACGTGATGTGACTTTTGCCTCGCAGGTTATTCCTGTGGATGGCTTTTTAGCGCGGAACGTCGCTGACCTCGAATTGGCATTGCACATTGCTGCCGGGCCGGACGTCCGTGATCCCAGAGCGGTTCCTGTATCTCCCTCATACAGTAGAGCACAGCAGCACAATATTGGGGTTATCGTCGATCCTGGCGCGATGGGTGTCGACAGTGAATCTGAGGCGGCGGTAATGCAGGCTGCCGAAGCCCTGCAGTCTGCGGGATATGCTGTGACCCATATTGAAGTGCCTGAACTGGAAGCGGCGCTTGCGGCCTATGACGGCTTGATCATGACGGAGTTCGCGCAGGTTTGGCCTATGCTCGACAGGCTGTTGGGTCCTGATGTGCTACGTTATCTTGAACATGCCATGGTTATTGGCCGACCGCTTGATCTCGCCGGCTATCTTGGTGCCACTGCTGAACGCATGCGTATCCAACGATTGTGGACACAATTCATCGAACCTTTCGATGCGATTCTCGGTCCAGTCTATTGTGGGCCGACCCCTGAGATTGACGCTGACATCAGAAGCGTTGAATCACACACAGCGTGTGCAAACGCATTACGCCTTTGCCGAGCGTCGAGCCTTGTGGGGTTTCCAGCGGTGTCCGTTAGTGTGCCGTCTTCCACTGGACTACCGATCGGTGTCCAGCTACTGGCAGCGCCATTCGAAGAAGCCAACGCGCTTTGTGCTGCTCGAGAAATTGAGCGTCACATGGGTCCCAACCCGCGTTGAAAGAGCATTGTGGCGTAACGCGCAATGGCAAAACCCGGCCCGCGGACGGTGGCTTCCAAATAGGCAGACAGCAGTTGCGATGTTTTTAAGGATACGACATTTACGGCTGCGCGCTTTTATGGGCGAGAACGGGCCGAAACATGCCGGTGCCTGGGCCTCGTTCGAGGAACGAAGGTGACGTTGGGCATGGTCTTCAGCAGCGCAGCCGGGTTCCAGGACGCGAAGGGTTTTGGCGCGGTGGAACTGGGTCTGCAAACGCTCGGCAAACTGGCGCGCTTCGTTGGCACCGAGTGAACGAGTTACGGAAGTGTTCGGCCTGAAGGGCTGCGCGGTCAGGATCGTGCGAGCAGTTTCGCCATCGAACTTGCCGTTTCCGGGTTGGCCGGGAAGAAGGTCTCGATCGTCATTTCCGACAGCGTCACGTCGATAGCGGTGCCGAACACGGTCGTGGTGCTGATGAAGGAGAGCGGGCCTTCGTCGCTTGAAAGCATGAGCGGCACGACAATTCCGCCCTCGACGACCGGACCGGCGCGCTTCGACATAGCGTGCGGCGGCGTAGGGTAGGATTTCAGTTCCTCCAGCAATGCCGCCAGGCGTGGAGCGGCGGAAACGTCGATCTCGTGGACAAGGCGCGTAAGGATGTGGGCGCGCCATTCCTGAAAGTTGACGATGCGGCTTGCGAGCCCTTCCGGGTGCAGGCTGAGCCGCAGCACGTTGATTTCACCTCCGACCAGATGATCCGCAATCCCGGTCATGAGCACGCCGACTGCCTTGTTCGCCGACAACAGCGTCCAGTTTCGGTCAACCGCAAGGGCAGGGTGCGGCTCGTGTCCTTGCAGGATTTGGTCGATTGCAGCGCGGGCGGCCCCGAGTTCCGGGGCATCGAGCGGCCGCTCCTGGTAGATCGGCGCGAAGCCTGCAGCCGTCAGGATCATGTTGCGCTCGCGCAGCGGCACGGAGAGCCGCTCGGTCAGGCGTAGCACCATCTCGCGGCTGGGCTGCGATCGCCCCGATTCCAGGAAACTCTGATGCCTCTGCGAAATCTCGGCATCGACGGCAAGCGCCAGCTGACTGAGCCGGCGGCGCTGGCGCCAGTCGCGCAACAGATCTCCGGCGGATGGGTGTTCGTTCAGCATTGCCGGAACCTAGCAGCCCAGCCATGCCATCAGCAATTACCTCGCACGTAATCGACGCCAGATCGAAACCTAGCAAGGATTGGGCATCGGCCGCCGAGATTTGCGGACGATCAACAGCGAAGGAGAAATAGCATGACGAACAACAAGCACTCTTCTCTGAAGCCCCTGCTGGTGCTCGACGCCGCTACATGCGCGGCGATGGGGGTGGTCCTAATGCTCGGTTCAACGCTGGTCGCCGGGGTGACGGAGATTCCAGCCGGCCTTCTGTTCTGGACCGGCGCAACTCTGATCCCCACCGCGGCCTTCATGGCGATCAGTGCTCGCACGACGCCGGTGCCGGGCTGGGCAGCCATCGTGGTCGTGCTCGGCAATCTGCTCTGGGTTGTTGCCAGTATTTTCCTGCCGGCAGCGGGATTGATCGCGCCAAACGCTCTCGGATGGGCGTTCCTTGTCGGTCAGGCCGGGGTCGTCGCCATTCTGGCCAAGCTGGAATTCGATGCACTGCGTGGCCGCGCCATCGCCGCGTGACGCTGAGCAAAGGGAGGATTTGACCAATGACCAGCTATGCGATCGGCCATCTTCGCAATGTCGAGATGGGCCCAGATATCGTCGCCTATATCGAGGCCATTGACGCCACGCTTGCACCGTTTCTGGGGCGTTTCATCATCCATGGCGGCGATAAGGAACAACTGGAAGGCAGCTTTCCAGATGACGTGATCGTAATCGCGTTCCCGGACCTGCAGGCGGCGCGCGCCTGGTACGGCTCGCCTGCCTATCAGGCGATCCTCGCCCTGCGTACAGGCAACTCGCAAGGAGACGTCTTCCTGATCGACGGGGTCGGCGAGGATCATCGTGCGACCGACATTCTGTCGGGTTAGAGTTCCCTAAAGTGATGCTCAGATACCGCCCATGCAGAGGTATTTCATTTCAAGATAGTACTCGAGCCCGTGGCGGGAGCCCTCCCTGCCGATACCGGATTGCTTCATGCCCCCGAAAGGCGCGGTCTCCGAAGACATGCGCCCCGTATTGATGCCTACCATGCCATATTCCAGCGCCTCGGCCACACGCCAGACGCGCTTGAGGTTGGGTGGCGGCACCCGTCGGATGCCTACCCTGAAAAATCATCGCGAGTTGTGCGACAGCATGTATCAAGCAATATCGCCAATCGAGCCAGCCTGCAGCAGCAGCCAGTTGGCAAAAGCCTGCATTGCGCCTGAAGGGCGCTTGCTTTGCAGTCTGGTCAGCCAGTAGCTGCCCAGCTCGATTGAAACATCGAACGGCTGGACGATCTCGCCGGTGGCCAGCAATCTGGCAAACATCAACGGCGGGGCAAGGGCGATTCCTGCCCCCTGAAGCGCGGCCTCCATCATCGCAAGCGAGGAATCGAACATCATGCCGCGCACGGCGGCAGGCCCTTTCAGCCCGGCCGTGGCAAACCATTTCGGCCATTCATCATTGCGGTACGAGCGCAGCAAAGTCTGGTGAACGACATCTTCGGGAGACGAAAGCCCGGCGGCGATCTGCGGACTGCACAGCATGGACAGCGGCGCCTCAAACAGTTCGACCGCATCCAGACCGTGCCATGCGCCGGCGCCGAACCGTATGGCGTAATCCAACCCTTCGGCGGCGATATCGACGCGGTTGTTGTTTGTGGAAAGCCTGAGATCGACAAAGGGCGTCTGCTCCCGGAAGGTGTGCAGGCGAGGCAGCAGCCAGCCAATCGCGAAGGTTCCCACGGCCCCAACCGCCAGCACCTCGCGCAGATGTCCTTCCTCGAACCGGTCGAGGGTCTCGCCGATGCGGTCGAAGGACTCGCGCACCACCGGAAGCAGGGCTTCGCCCTCCTCCGTGACCATCAGGCCGCGCGGCAACCGCCGGAAGAGCGATACGCCCAGTTGCGCCTCCAGATTCTTGACCTGATGGCTGACAGCAGCCTGAGTGACGCAAAGCTCAATCGCGGCGCGGGTAAAACTGTGATGCCTTGCGGACGCCTCGAAGGCGCGCAAGGCGTTAAGCGGAAGGCGAGGCCGATCCATCGATACCCAAATAATTCTAATGTCTCTGCCGAGATATCATCGTTTGCCGGTCGCGGACATAGAGAATACGCCTCGTCGCCGCGTGTTCAGGGGCATTATCACGTACAAGGAAATTCTTCGGCATGAGAAAAATACCGGTATCGGCGCTGGCATTGGCTTTCAGCATAAACAGCGGTGCATGCGCCATTGCGGCCCCGCCGGCTATCTGGAGTCAACCGACAAAGCCGTTCAAGATTACCGATAACATCTATTATGTCGGCACGCGGGGGCTGGCTTCCTATCTGCTGCTGTCGGACGGGCGGGCTATCCTGCTCGATGGAACGCTTGCCGAAAATGCCGGGCCGATCGAAGACAATATCGAGGCCTTGGGATTCAAACTTGAGGATGTGAAAATCATCCTCAACAGCCATGCCCATTATGACCATGCGGCCGGAATCGCACAATTGAAGCGCGACACGGGCGCGACGTTCATAGCCATGGAGCAAGACAAGCGCGCGCTTGAGAGCGGCACGCCGGAAGGCGCCACCAATTATGGCGTCATCCGCTTCCCGGCGGTCAAGGTGGACAAGGTGCTGCATGACGGCGACGTCGTTGCGCTCGGTGAGCTTCGTATGACGGCCACGCTCACGCCCGGCCATACCAAGGGCTGCACGACATGGTCGCTGAAGGATACCGACGAGGGGATGGAACGGCAGGTCATCTTTCCCTGCAGCATCAGCGTCGCGGGCAACGCCCTGGTCGGCAACAGGGGCTATCCGGGTATTGTCGCGGATTTCCGCACGAGCTTCGAACGGCTCGGCGCTATGAAGGCCGAAATTGTCTTGCCTTCGCATCCACAAGTGACCGGCCTGTTTGAACGAAAAGCCAAGCTGGACGCCGGCGACAAGGCCGCTTTCGTTGAACCCGGCCTGCTGCATGACATCGTCGA
Source organism: Hyphomicrobiales bacterium (assembly GCA_030456445.1). Lineage (GTDB taxonomy): Bacteria > Pseudomonadota > Alphaproteobacteria > Rhizobiales > Rhizobiaceae > Mesorhizobium_L. The sequence goes on along the minus strand of JAKDNM010000001.1, from coordinate 26,844 downwards.
ACAGTCGCGCATCGCCTTCGAGAAGGAACTGGAGGCCGAACAGAAATAGCATTTTCAGCCAATCGGAAACATACCTCGCAATCGGCGCAGCGCCTCCGGGAGGTACCGCACCGACATCGCGACGTTGTCAATACCGGTCCAACCGGAAGAAAGTGAATAGATGGGATCCAGAGATGAGTGGTGGCTTGAAGGCAGCTCTAATAACGGTTGTTCTATGCGTGACCGGCACTTTGGCGATGGCTCAGCCAGTGTTCGAGGAAGATGGGCCGTTTCGGAGCGGAGAGGGCTTCGGCACGACAGCAACCTGCGAGACGATCGGTGACTGGATCGATCGTGTGCCCGATTATGATGGCCGGATCACCATGGTTATAAAAGGCTCGATCGAGGAAAGCCATTGGGACGGCGCCCTAGCCTATCTCATTATGTGTAAGCCTGAAGGCATTCAAATTATGTGTGTGACTTATGCACAGCACAAGGCATCGCGTGAGATCGTTCTGTTTGCGGGCGGTTACAGCCGTGTTGGAGAACGTCAGATCATGCTTGATCCGTGCCTGATATATCCAGTGGAATGAGCCAGCGCGAACACGGGGATTTGAGGATGAGGTATCTGGCGCCGGCTATTCTTCCTTGACGGTTGGCGCAATTTCGGCCCCCACGCGTTAAAGTCGTCAGAGGCTGAGAAACCTATCAACCAGGAGTCATTCTTCTCGCCGGTCTCGCCCAGGTGGTACGGCCTGCCTTTGGCTCACGCCAGGCTGAGCCCCCGTCACTTGTGATCACGGGAAAATTTCGTCGTCAGCCCGCGCTCAGGTGCCGGTAACGCGCCAGATGACGTCGCCCACATCGTCTGCCATCAACACCGCGCCGTCGGCCGCCAGCGCCACGCCGACCGGGCGGCCATAGGAATATTTCTCGTCCGGCGACAGGAAATCGGTGAGAATTTCACGCGGCATTCCCACAGGCTTGCCTTTCTCGAAGGCGACGAATGCCAGTTTGTAACCCGAGAGATTGGAGCGGTTCCACGACCCGTGCTGGCCGATGGCCATGCCCGACGGAAAGCCCGGCAGTATGCCCTCAGGCAGCCAGCAAAGACCCAGCGAAGCGGTATGCCCGCCCAGCGCATAATCGGGCTGTAGCGCCGAGGCCACTTTGGCGTCGTTCTGCGGCACCCGATCGTCGACCACCCGGTTCCAATAGCAATAGGGCCAGCCGTAAAACCCGCCATCGCTGACCGATGTCAGATAGTCAGGCGGCGTCTCATCGCCCAGCCCATCGCGCTCATTGACGACCGTCCAAAGCATCCCTTCCTCGGGCTCCCAAGCCATGCCCACGGGATTGCGCAGGCCATCGGCAAAAATACGGGACTGTCCCGATTTGAGGTCATATTCGTGAATGCAGGCGCGGTTTTCTTCCGCAGCCATGCCCGCGTCGGCGATATTGCTCAGAGACCCCACGGCCACGTAAAGCTTGGTGCCATCCTTGCTGGCAATCAGATTACGCGTCCAATGCCCGCCGGGCACCAGATCCATTAGCTTTCTGGCCGGGTTGGTGATTCTCGTAGCGCCCGCCTCGTAGGGATAGGCCAGAAGCGCGTCGCTGGCTCCGACATAAAGCGTCTCCCCGACAAGCACGATGCCGAAGGGCTGCCGCACATTCTCAATATAGGCGTAACTTTCCTCAGCTACCCCGTCGCCGTCGCCATCGCGCAGCAGCGTCACGCGGTTGGGGCTGTCGCCGGAAGCGCGCGCCCGCTGCATCGTGGCCGACATGGCATGGTCGAACAAGGTGCGTGGGTTTCCCTCTTCGCCCATCGATTCAGCCACCAGCACATCGCCATTGGGCAGCACATGCATATTGCGGGGATGCACCAGCCCCCGCGCAAAGGCATTGACCTTTAGCCCGGCGGCCGCCGTTGGCTTGTGCTCGCCCTCCCACCCCTTGGCCGTCGGCATCTTCAACGTCGGTATCTTGCCTTGCGGTTTGGCCTCCGGAATGACCGGCGCCGTGCCATAGACAGGCACTCGCGCGTTATCACCCGAATGACGAATGGCAACAACGCCCTTGCTGACAAAGGCAATAAATCGGGCGAATGGGGAAGACGCGGCCATGGGTCGCCTTTGGCAATGAGGGAAATAAGCGGAGCCCGGACGCTAACGCCTTTGCACAACCAGCACTAGAAGGAGCGAGGAATTAAAAAATGAGCAAACAGACTACGAAAGGAGTCGGCAAAGGCCGACAGCAGACCGATCGCTTCGGCAGGAAAGGGCTCTAAAGCCGACGTTTCGATAGTTGAGGCCTCATGACCGCAATTGGGTCGGATGGAGAATGGCCGCTCCATGACCGGACTGTCCGAAAACGGCCCCAATGCGCTCATCGGGGAGCATGGCTCCAAACCTCTACTCATTGGCCTAAAGCTGACTAGATGGAGGGTAGGAAATAGATGCTACGGCGCAATAGCGTTCATGATTTGTGTCTTGAATGGCGCATAAAAGGGCAGTGTGAAACTGTTGGTTGCAGAGCCATCCCGCCAGCGTTTGACGGCGCATCTAGCTGGAAAGTCAGTTGCACGGATGTGACCTCTATCTTGCAAACGCTGATTAATTTGGAAGGCCGCTGCCGACCCAAAGTCGGTCATACGCCTGGCGTGGACGCTGGCTTAGAACCTGCCGTGGGTCCAATTTCGTGCGGACACCTTTCAACAAGTTGTTGGAGCGTTGATCGCCAGTAGCGCGGCGAAAGCTCGACGATAGGCCGGTCGGGCTTCGCCGCGAGCGACGTAAGCGGCTAAGTTCGGATATTCGTCCAAGATGCCCGACATTCTCAATCGGAGCAGCACCGACACCATCAACAGGTCACCCGCGCTGAATGCACCGTCGAGCCAATCGGCATCGCCCAGGCGAGTTGACAGTTGTTCCAGCCGGGCACGGATGCGGTCAATAACCAGCGGCAGGCGCTCCTGGCTCCAAGACCTGTTGCCCTCGATTATTCTGGCAGTGACAAGGTCGAGGATCGGCGGCTCTACCGTGTTGAGGGCGGCAAACATCCACGTGACAGCGCGCGCCCGGGCATTCGCATCTTCGGGCAGCAGGCCTGCATGCTGCTCCGCAATGTGGAAGACGATCGCGCCTGTCTCGAACAGGGCAAGATCGCCTTCCTCATAGGTGGGAATCTGGCCGAAAGGATGGAGAGCGAGATGTGCGGGCTTTTTCATCTCGGCGAAAGATACCAAGCGAACTTCGTAAGGCTGTTCGGCTTCTTCAAGCGCCCAGCGCACACGTGTATCTCGCGCCAGTCCTTTGCCGCCATCAGGCGACCGTTCAAAGGCTGTAATGGTGCTGGTCATGGCGTCTGTCTCCATCCTTGATCTATCGGCTTTGGTCCACAGAATGATGACGAATGAGATTGCCGGAAATCGACATGTTCTTTGAGATACATCGCCGAAGCGCAGATTGGCTGCCGCCGGCCGAAGTCTTGGTCACCGCATGACCAGAAAGACGACGCTGCTCGTGCCGGCTCCCCATCCGTTGTCCATTTCTGTGGGTAGCATCCTGAAAGCGGACCGGACCCGGACCTAACCACCCAGCTAGTGACATTCCAAAGACTCAGAGCAGGCAACGCCGCAATCGACCCCCGCGGCGGACACTGGAGGGTGCCGTCGCCAATCCAGCCGCCTCTTCAACGGTCCGTCAGGCTAATCGCCGTGACTATGCTAGAACGTATGTCAACCTGATCACGTCCCCGCCGATACGATCGCTCGCCAGGAGGCGCAGCGGCGGCCGCGGGCCGGCGAAGAACGGCTTGCCGGCGCCGAGCACAACGGGATGGAGGTACAATCGATACTCATCGACAAGGCCCAGGTCGGTCAGACTTCCCGCCAACTCTGGTCCGGAAACTTCAATCACCCCGTCGAGTTGAGCTTTCAAACTGCGTATCGCCGCCTCGACCTCATCATCGACAAGGGTGGTGTTCGGGCCAACGGACTTCAACGAGCGCGACACGACCCACTTCGATTGGCTCCGCCACGCCGCCGCATAGTCACGTTCTGCCTCGTTCCACTCGGAATGATCCTCGTCCCAATACCGCATCACCTCATACATACGGCGACCGTACACACTGCCGGCGAGGCCGCGCAGGTCGTCGATGAAATGACGAAAAAGCACGGGATCGGGTATAAATGCCGGGTGGTCGTGGTCGACATAGCCGTCCAGCGACTGGTTCAATCCAAAAACAAGCTTCGCCATAAGGGATCTTCTCCTCGCGATCTCCTCGGAGACTGCCGAGGGTACGCAAAAGTGAAGCGGGCTACAATCCGGCGCCCCAGTTGCCCATGACCGATTATAATAAGGCCGCTTTTCTGGCCCGCCACGCAAAAAGCAGACTGTCCCCCAGCCACTCATGAGAGGCTATCCGGCGTGTAATCAGCGTGGAAATGTGCTCGATCGGCCTCAACGACCATCTTGCGCGCGTATTCGAAGCTGCCGGTCGCTCTCTTGCATTCATGCAGGTATCCAGTGCATGTTGTTCGTATGAAATCCGCAGACTGTACCATCTGAATTTGCTTCCGCGTTTCGACGCGAGAAGCTTCTATGCCGGCATGGTCAATCAACTTGCCGGTTCGCGTTCGCGTGCATCATCGCATGCGAACGACGTCGCACACGCGGCTAACATTCAGTGGTAACTTTCATGAAAAACTTCTTCGAAAGCCCCTTCAAGGGCATTACGCTCGACCAGCAGGTCACAAATCCGAACCTCGTCGTCGGTCGCTACAGCTACTACTCGGGCTACTACCACGGTCACAGCTTCGATGACTGCGCCCGGTTCCTTCTCCCGGACGAAGGTGCCGACAGGCTCGTCATCGGCAGCTTCTGCTCGATAGGATCAGGCGCGGCCTTCATCATGGCAGGCAACCAGGGCCACCGAAACGACTGGATTAGCACCTTTCCCTTCTTCTGGATGGCGGAAGAGCCAGCCTTCACGGGTGCAGAGAACGGCTACCAACCAGCAGGGGATACCATCGTCGGCAATGACGTGTGGATCGGCTCCGAGGCGATTGTCATGCCCGGCGTGAAGATCGGCGACGGCGCAGTGATCGGCACGCGTGCCGTGGTGACCCGGGACGTGGAGCCCTATGCCATCGTTGGGGGCAATCCTGCCAAGGTGATCCGCAAACGCTTCGATGAGGCTGATATCGCCATGCTGCTAGAATTGAAGTGGTGGGATTGGACCGAGGAGCAACTCCACAAGGCGATGCCGATCCTCACGAGCCCCACCGTGAGCGCACTTCACGGCCATTGGCAGAAGGTGATCAAGAGCGACCACTAGCTGCAGATAGGATGTCAGCTTCTGCCCGTTCGCGATCCGAAGCGGACGGGTAGAAAACCACCAATCATCGCCATATCGAACCGCCACATGAGCAACCTCCAGTCGAAGGTGCACTCCCGTGTCGAGTCATGTCTTCGCCGAGCCGAAGTGCCTGGGCCTGTTTATCTCCACCATCGGCGTCGACGAGCCGCGCCCAAGATCGGCCTGGCCAACATCCTCTACAACGTGAAGCGCCTGATCTATCTGGATCGAATCGACCGTAGTGGTTTTGCCGACGCCTCTGTTGACACTAGCTCAACGGACCGACGTGGAGGTCCAGGCACAGCTAACCCTCAACCCAATCCAGAACGAAGCCCGTGCGCTGAAGGCGCTACGGAATCGCGACTGACCAGCGGGCACTCGAGCTTGGTGATAGGATAGCGCTTTCGTTCGGTTTACCGACCATCCCTGAACATGAGAGGCGCGCCTTACCCTGGCTATCGTATCCACTGACTTCATCCCCTGGCCATCCGTTCAAAAGCTGAACGATGGGCCCATCTCAATTAAAATTGGGGGGTCAAATTGGATGCCGATTACCCCAAATACGGGGTCAAATTTGCACGCCGAAACACAATTTCGGACGGTAAGTTTGCCGTATGGGTAAGATCGGATGCCCTCGCCTCCCAAAAGCCGCCACGTGAGCCTGAAATTCAGGGATAAGCGAGACAATTTGAACTCTCGCGTTAGCAATGCCTTAAGCAATTCGTAACGATGGCTGCCTAGCTTTGCACTCTCGCGGCCGGCTCGTTCGGCTTCAGTTCATGAAGAGGGACGACGGACGGGCGGGTGCATCAGTCATTGAAGAAGTTTGCCGGGCTGCCGGCGTCATTGTCGAAAGCCGTGTTGGGGCTTCTGGTCACGATCTTACTGTGCGTCGGGGCTGCTTCGACGGTAGAAGCGAATTCAAGATATGCCGGTATTGTCATTGATGCGAAGACCGGCAAGACGCTTTACAAAAGCCATGCGGATGCGCCACGCTATCCCGCTTCTCTCACCAAGATGATGACGCTCTATCTTGCCTTCGACGCGCTTGAAAGCGGCCGGATAGTAGAGAGTACGAAGATACCGGTGTCGCACAACGCAGCCAGCGAGGTTCCTTCTAAACTGGGGCTGAGGCCTGGCCAGACCATTACGGTGGAACAGGTCATCCTGGCCCTTGTAACGAAATCAGCGAATGATGCAGCGACTGCTATCGGCGAGTTCCTTGGCGGTTCGGAAGCCGGCTTTGCGCGTATGATGACGGAAAAGGCGCGGCAGCTGGGGATGAGTTCGACCACTTTCAGGAACGCCAACGGGTTGCCCGACAAGGCGCAAAAGACAACCGCGCGCGATATGGCGCGCCTAGGCATGGCGCTACGCGATCATCATCCTCGCTACTATGGCTACTTCACCACCAAGTCTTTCAAGTACAAGGGCCGGCGCTTCGGCAACCACAACAAGCTGCTTGGCCGGGTCAAGGGCGTCGACGGTATCAAGACCGGCTATACCAACGCATCAGGCTTCAATCTCGTCTCGTCGGTTGAAGTCCGTGGCCGTAGTCTTGTCGCCGTGGTGATGGGCGGTCGCACCGGCAGGAGCCGTGATGCTCATATGAGGCATCTCATCAGCCGCTATCTGCCGAAAGCTTCCACCGGCCGCGATCGCTTTCGTATCGATCGCGGTGGCGAGAGCGCGCTCATCGCTTCCTTGATCCCAGCCGGTCATATCCCGCTTCCCTCCTACAATCCGACACGTGAAATCGCGGCAGAACCGGTTACCATCAGCAAAGCAATCGGGGACGCGGCCGTCGCACAGGCACGTCCGCCTGACGATATCGATTTGATGAGCACAGCTTCGACGCGTGACGGTGAATGGGTGATCCAGATAGGATCTATGCCGGACCAGGAGGCTGCACGCAAAGTTCTTTCGAGGGCAGCACGCAAGGCACCACGACTGCTTGCCGACGCTTCAGCCTTTACCGAGAGCTTTACGAAGAACGGAAATGTATATTTTCGAGCCCGATATTCCGGTTTTGATGCCAAGTCCGAAGCGTGGGGCGCGTGCGGCGTTCTCAAGCAGAAGAATATGGACTGCTACGCTCTACTCCAGCAGAGCAGCGGCGCCGTTGGGGGATAGTGAAATCCGGTAACTTCCCTCTGTTTCCACCCACAGAGTACGAAAAGAGTTCCTTTGGGGGGTAACCACGAGACCAACATCGAGTGGATTGGCCGTCTCCATGTCTAGTTTGCTTATTGTCGTCTCCGCAGGCCACCCGCTCGGTCAAGCTTCGTCCTCAATGCCGTCTCGATAAGAGCCGAGCACTTAAACGCTGAAATCTGCCTTGGCTCGCGAACAGAGAGCAGGTGATAGGTTGGGCCGATGGCTTGTCGTGGGTCGGACACCAGAGGTGTCAGAATGCAGCGTATCCCACATCGTAGCCAATGGATGACCTGCTTTCCAAGCGATATTGGTTTCAGGCGGGCGTCTACAAGAACCTCGATGCGTGCGGGGACGGCCGTGGTGAGGCCGAGATCGTTCGCAGCGGTCATACCGTCTACCACGACGCGAGCCTGGTCTCGCCGCGTCATTGCTCTGATGACGGAGCGGTAGTCGGGGACCATCGGCTTGCCGGTGAGATTACTGTTTCGAGGACGGTCATAGAGCCCACGGATCAATCCGTCTCAGCTCTCCGGTCGCGATGAGGGGCTGCAGCGTCTTGTCGACTGCCGCGCGGTTGTCCAAGTCCACGAAATCACTGGGCGTCCAAACCGCTGCCGGTGTCGCGTCGATGCGCGCCTTGAGCCGGGAACGAAGATCGGAGGTCGATTAGTAGAGCACGTCCGAAGTATGATGTAAATTTCGGACATTGACAGGGTGTGTCCGAACGATACGGCATTCTTCGGGTTCCGCGTGCCTGCGACCCTATCCGCCAACGAAGCCGGACGGGATGCCCGCCGCACTACCCCAGCAGAACGGGGCGAAACAGACTACTGTGATTCCTGCTCCAGATAGGCGATGACATTTGCGATGTCCTCGTCGCTCTTCAGGCCGGGGAACGCCATCTTGTTGCCTTTGACCGTCGCCTTGGGATCGTGGAGGTAGTTGGTCAGCGTGGCCTCGTCCCAGACCACGCCCGACTTGCCCGCTTCGATCATGGCGGGCGAATACTTGTACCCTTCATGCGTGCCGGCGGTGCGGCCGATAACGCCGTGGAGCGATGGTCCGATCTTGTTCTTGTCCTGTGCGGCGTCGTGGCAGGCCTTGCATTTGTTAAAGACCTTCTCGCCGGCGGCGGCATCCTGCGCCAGGGCATGGCCTGTCATCAGTGTGGCTGTAAATAGAGCGCCAAGTATCGCTATTGCACGCATAGTGTTTCCTCCTTGCTGTCATCGACGGTTCCCCTGCTTCCTCCGGCGCCAGGCTGACGGCCAGAAGCTTGTTGCCGGGTCGCAAACAGCAACGGAGTGGTCCAGGCGGCGGCGAGGGCAAAGGCGAGTGCGAGAAAGCCGATGCCCAGTCGATATTGGTCTTCCGCCAGATAGGCGTTGCACAACCGCATCGGCGCGTGGGTGTAGAGAAAGGCCATCACCGCCAACATCGATACGGTCTGCGCCTTGATCACGGCACGGGTGAGCGGGTGCGCGCGCGCGTATCCGGCAGCCAGCGGCAGCCCCACCAGAAGCGGCAAGGTCAGAAACTTCGCGACCTCCCAGCGGATATCGGCCAGCGTCGCGTCGATGCTGCGCGGCAGCATCCAGAAGGCAATTCCGAACCCTGCCGCCAGCAGGCAGGGCCAGCCGCCACGGTTCCAGTCGCCCCGCCCGAAGCGCAAGTATGGGGCGGTGAGCGCGCCGGCCAGCGCAAGGACGGGCAATTGCACCAGCATATGGGTCAAGGGGATGGCCTCAAGCGAGTTGCGAAACAACGCGGCGACGGCGATCAGGCCCGTGGCCCAGACAAGGCGCGCGTTCATCGCAAGGCTCTCTCGAGCGCCTTTTCGGCTCCGTCGATGTCGTCCATGTCGAGGATCGCCGTCAGCCGCCCATCGGGCGAGACGACATGCAGCGCGGCGTTGTGGGTGAAGCCGCCCGCGCGGTCAGGGATGACCGTCACTCCATAGGCTTCCAGCAAGGCAGGAAGGGCGTCGTCTTCCGGTCGCGCCACCGTCCAGATCGGGCCGTCGGCGCCATGCCAGCGGCCGTATTCCGCCATCTGCCCGGGCGTATCGCGCGTGGGATCGAAGGACAGGGACACCAGCCGCACACGCCCCGCGAACGGCTCGTTGGCCAAGCGGTCACGCAAGCGCGCCATCTCTGCTCCCGCCGCCTGACAGATGGTGGGGCAGTTGGTGTAGATGAACTCGACAACCGTCGCCTTCCGGTCTTGCGGTGGCAGCAAGAGCCGCTCGCCCGTCATCGTCTCGACCGGGAAGGCGGGCACGGCGGGCATGTCGGTGAGGGCGCTGAGACGCCGAGCGCGCTCGGTCGTCAGAGCCGCAAACCCGTCGGTCGCTTGCCACAGCACAGCGCCGCCGGCGAGCAGGACGGCAAGGCTGGCAACCAACGGATGCACGTGCTCAGCCCTTTCCGACCCGCATCAGGTAGCGCAGCAGGAGGGCCGCCGTCGCCAGAATGATCAACACCGCGAAGGCGGACGCGATCTGCGCCTGCAAGTGCCATTGCGGCAGATGCACCGCCCAGCGGCGCGGGATCGACATTGCCCCTGAGATCAGGAACATCACGACGAATCCCGTTCCTCCCGCCGCGTAGGCCCAGAAGAAGGCGCCCGGCAGACCGGAGAGCCCCTCGTCCCCGCGCCTGGCGAGCCAAGCCATGAAACCGAAGGCCATCGCCACTTCGCCAAGTATCAGGTAGGTGTGGAAGTGCCCCGGCACCCATTGGGTGTTGTGCATCACCTTGTTGACCACGATCATGCCGTCGAGGACGGCGGGCACCGAACCCGCGGTCCAGCCGGCGACGCCGAGCACGAGCAGCGCCGAGGCCAGGTCCCAGCGCATCGACTTGGCGCCGCGCAGATAGACCAGAAGCGAGAAGGCGGTGACGGCGATCAGCGGAATGGCAGAGAAATAGGAGACGATCTGCCCCATCACCACCGCCCAGACCGGCATCGCCCAATCCTGCATCAGGTGGTGCGGGTAGACCGCCAGCACGAACAGAAGCACCACCGTCCAGGCGATGGCGAACATCCGCGTCGTCTTCCACGGTTTGCCGGTATATTCCGGCACGATCTCGTAGACCGCGATCACCGCCATATAGATCGCAGCATTGATGAACACATGGCCGAAGAAGAAGATCATGTTCTTGGCCAGGAGCGCGTCGACGGCGAAGGCCGGAAAAGCGAGGTTGACGATGCTGGCCACCAGCACGGCCGCGCCCACCACGATGCCGAGCGTATTGAAGATGGTCGAGGCCATGGCGGCGACTACGGTGGCCGGCGGCGCATCCTCCGGGCGACCGTTGCCGAAGGCCACCGGCCATGCCAGTGCCCCGCCGATACCGCCATAGGCGCCAATCAGCTTGCGCCCCACTTCCAGGTGGAGCAGCAGGAAGCCCACGCCGATCGAGACATAACCCAGCAGGAAGATGATCGCCGCTCCGGGCGCCCACAGCCCGCCCGACATGGCCGGCAATGGATACAGGAACGTCCACGCCCCGGCGTAACCGCCCACGAAGATCGCCCCGAGGATAAGGACCACGCCGAGCAGGAAGAGCCCCAGAAAGGCCCAGAAAACACCGGGCAGGAGTTCCACGTAACGTCCGGTGAAATACCAGAGGATCGCGGCGCCGGTGAGCCCGGCAGCGCCGACCATTCCCGCCCCGTGTGCGGTCATGATCTGGTAGAACAGCGCCGGATCGAGTTGGATCAGCCCGCCCTGTGCGGCGCGCATGGTCAATCCGAAGATCATCATGAGCAGGATCACGACGCCGGCCAGCAGCATGGTCAGCTTCACGGCGCCTGTTTGCGGGACGATAGCGGCAGCGCCGCGCGTTTCGACGATGGCGGTCATGCGGGATCCCTCATTCGGACGCGACGGTGAAGTCGGTGGCCATGTCGTGATGCGCGACGCCACAATATTCGAGGCAGACCACGTGGTAGGAGCCGGGGGTATCGAAGGTGTATTCCACCTGGTTGACGTAGCCGGGCATGGCCTGAACCTGGAACAGCATGCGCCCGGCTTCGTCCATTACCCCGAAGCCATGGTTCACGTCGACTGTATGGACGTTGAACGCCACCGGCTGGCCCAGCGGCACCTTGTCGGTGTCGATCTCCCAGTACCATTGCCCGCCGGAGACGTTGACGACGGCTGACGTTGCCGCCACGGCAAGGGGCCAAGGCCGGAGCGAAAGCGCGGTGACCGCGACGCCGACGACCACGAGCCCCACGATGAGCCATTTGCGCCGGGATTCGGTGTTTGTGGCGATCGACCCGGTGCCCGCGGCACGCGCCGCAGAGAGGAAAGCCCAGGCAATAACGGCCATGAGAATGAGGCTTAATGCTAGAACCGTCATCTGCATCGCGTGTCCCTCCCGCGCTTTGCTTGTTCGGTAACTAATATGCCTGCTTGTGATCTGCCCGCTATAATCAGTATCGTAAATACCGATTTAATATTCCAAACCTTGCGCTGTCAATGCTTCCGTATCAAAAAGGCTCTCATGCATCTCACCTTCTATTCCGACTATGCGCTCCGCATCCTGATGTACCTCGCCGTCGCCGGCGACCGGCAGGTGCCGGCGCGCGAGATTGCTGAGCGTTATCGGCTGTCCTTCGACCATATCGCCAAGATCGTGCAGTTCCTTGGCCGTGAAGGATTCGTGAAGACTTCGCGCGGGCGAGGCGGTGGGATGCGCCTCGCACGACCGCCGGCGGAGATATCGATCGGCGATGTGCTGCGTCGAGCGGAGGCAGGGTCGGGACCCGTCGAGTGCCTGCGAGACGGCACCGTAACGTGCGTCATCGCCCCCGTGTGCGGCCTCTCACCGCTCATGGCCGAGGCGCAAGAGGCGTTCTTCTCGACGCTCGACGCCCGTAGCCTCGCCGATACCCTCCCGCGCGCTGGCGCGCTTCGCCGGCGGCTGGGCCTCGCAGCCTGATTGGGCCGGCCCGTGTGGGATTGAGAGCCAAATGAAGTGTGCCCTCTGGAGATAAGAAATTGACCGGGTAGGCCTTCTCTGGAAACGCGGTTCTCTTAGTTTTCCGGCTGCTTCCATTGAAACCAAAATACGGTGATCAATGTGGGTTCGTCGGCGAGCTATTGGTAGGTCTCTCAGCCACTATGTTGTCCTTTTGGCCCTGTGTGATCAGGCGGGCGCTGCGCTGGTTGCGCGCGTATATCCACAACCAGGACAGCGCGACGCTTAGCCGGTTACGCACGCCGATCAGAAAATAGATGTGCGCGATGCCCCAGATCCACCAAGCGAGAGAGCCCCGGAGCTTGATCCAGCCAAAGTCGATTACGGCACGGCGCTTGCCGATCTGCGCCAGGCTGCCGTCGTGATGGTAGCGGAAGGGACGAACAGCGGCGTCACCGCGTAGCCGAGCCTTGATGGATTCGGCGACGTGGCGCCCCTGTTGTTTCGCGGCGGGCGCGATACCGGGGACCGGCTTTCCATCTGGACCGGGTATCGTCACCGTATCGCCGATCGCAAAGACATCCGGGTGACCGGGAATGGTGAGGTCAGGAAGGACCAATAGTCGTCCGGCGCGGTCGGCTGGCGCGCCGAGCCATTCGGCGGCGGGAGAGGCCTGCACGCCGGCAGCCCAGATAATGGTCTTGGCTGCCAGGCTTCGACCGCCATAGACGACACCTTCAGCCGTGCAGTCGGTGACGGGTTGGTCGAGTTCGACTTCGACACCAAGGCTTTCGAGCGAGTGTTGCGCATAGGCGGACAGATCGTCGGGATAACCCGCCAATACGCGCGAACCAGCTTCGATGAGAACGATGCGGGCTTTCCTCGTGTCGATGTTGCGGAAATCCGGCGCCAGCGTATCGCGCGCCAATTCCGCGATTGTGCCGGCGAGTTCCACGCCGGTGGGGCCGGCGCCGATGATGACGAAGGTCAAGAGCGCGGCCTGTCGGCGCGGATCGGTTTCGCGTTCCGCACGCTCGAAGGCGAGCAGGATACGACGCCTGATCGTCGTGGCGTCCTCGAGCGTTTTCAGGCCGAGAGCAAACGGCTCCCATTCGTCATGGCCGAAATAGGCATGCCTGGCACCGGTGGCGAGAACGAGCGTATCGTAGGAGACGGCTTCGCCGCCATCGAGCATCACACGACGGGCATCCGTATCGACGCCAAGTACCGTCGCGAGCAAGGTCTCAACTTCCGGACGTCCGCGCAAAAGGTAACGTATCGGCCATGCAATCTCGGACGTTGCCAATGACGCGGTTGCGACCTGATAGAGCAGCGGCTGGAACAGATGGTGGTTTCTCTGGTCGATCAGCGTAATGTCGACAGGCGCCCCCGCGAGCCGGTGGACTGCCTCCAACCCACCGAAGCCTGCGCCCACTATGACGATGTGATGGCGGCCCGTCGGACGGTTCCCGTCGAGTAGTGATTGATCCAGCACCGGATCATCGCTCGAACTCGTCATGGTGCAAGGCTACCTGAAGCTGCCCCCGATGCCAATGCTTGCTCGATCTGCTTCCTGTCATACGGCTTCGGCAAGAACCGCGCGCGGCCCAGCAGCATTTCATCCGGCGGCGCGGTTCTGGCCGCCAGAACAAGGCCATTCATCGTGCCTGGCATTTCGATGTCGGTGAAGACGAGCGAGACGTCGTCTCTCGCGCGCAAAATAAGCATCGCCTGGTCGGCGTTGCGCGTGCCGATCGCCTTAGCCAAGATCGTGAAAGAGATCGACGGCTTCCATCTCGATCAAAGGCTCGTCATCGACCACCAGCGCGATGGGTCGTCTGCTCGACGTGGAATGCGTCACTCAGCTCTCCGATTGGAAATCGGCCATCGATACATGTAGCGAACAGCGAAGGCCGTCTGGGGCATAATCGATCTCGACGCGATTGGTTGCACCAGCGATGCCGGCATTGATCAATCTTGATCCGAAATCGAACGTCATCGGAGAAGAGACGGTTGGTCCATCCCGCTCTCGCCATGACAATTCGAACGCCTGCGCATTCTCGATCACGGCGACCGTCCAGCCTATCTCCACGCAACCGCGCTCGTTCGAGAGAGCGCCATATTTGAAGGCGTTCGTCGTCAGCTCATGCAAGACAAGAGCAAGCGACAATGCGGCGCGGGGGCCAACCTGGATCTCCGGTCCTTCCACGCTGAACTGGCTGGCATGGCCGTCAACATGAAGGTTGATCGCTTTCTCGACGACCGTTCGCACCGCGGTGCGCTCGCCTATGCCGGTGAGCAGCAGTTCGTGCGCCCGTCCCAGAACGCCAAGTCGTTCCCCAATGGCTAATCTGGCTTCCTCGATATCGTCAGCGCGCCGCAGAGACTGGTTGACGATGCCCTGAACCATCGCCAATTGGTTCTTGAGCCGATGGATCAGTTCCTGGTTGAGCAGGATCTGTAGTTCCTGGACCCTCTTCTGCTCGGTTCGATCCCTCAATATTTTAAGAAAACCTTCCGTCGGCCCCCCGTCGTGCAACCGCAACATCTCTCCGCTAGCCCAGAACCGGGAGCCGTCCTTACGCATATGCCAGCGCTCGTCCGTGCCTCGACCTTGCGTCAGCGCATTGGTCATCTCGGATTCGGGCACACCGCTGGATCGGTCTTCGGGTGTGAAGAAGATGGCAGCTGGTTTGCCACGAAAAGCTGCAGCCTAGCTAGCCTATCCGCATTCCCGCTGTATCGTGGAGAATCGACAGCGGTGTCATCATGAGTGGAGCCGGTATTCGGTGATCAAATACGGCGCTTGTCTTCGACGTCCTGCCAGTCATTGCGTGCGGTGTTGGCATCAGATTTCTTGTGTTTTTCGGCGGCGAGGTTGCGAATGCGATCAAAGCGGTTTTCTCTAGCCACCTCAGTCTCAGGCAGAATATTCTTCTTCTGAACGAACGTAATCATTTGTAAGGCTCCTTACTTTGACTGATGGCCGCGCACCAGAGCAAACGCTTCAGCGGCTCTTGTCCCGTAACCCGCTATAGTTGGCCGGGCTGATTCGAACGCTACTCAGTACCCCATTCCACCCATGCCGCCGTTGGCAGCCGATACGGCGGAATCCTTCGCCGGAATGTCGGCGATCATCGCTTCCGCGGTGATCAGGAGTGCGGCGATGGAGCCGGCAGCCTGCAAGGCCGCTCGCACGACCTTTGCCGGATCTACGATGCCGGCCCTGATCATGTCGACATAGGTTTCAGTCTGCGCATCGAAGCCGTGATTGCGGTCCTTGCTCTCCATAAGCTTTCCCACAACGATCGAACCTTCGACGCCGGCATTTTCCACAATTTGCCGGATCGGCGCTTCGAGAGCCTTCAACACGATCGAGATGCCGGCCGTGATATCGGCAGTTGGGCCGGTCATCCCGGACAGCGCCGATCGGGCGCGCAGCAGCGCCACACCGCCGCCCGGCACGATGCCTTCCTCGACCGCTGCGCGCGTGGCGTTCAGTGCGTCGTCGATGCGGTCCTTCTTTTCCTTGACCTCGGTTTCCGTCGCGCCGCCGACACGGATGACGGCAACGCCACCTGCGAGTTTCGCCAGCCGCTCCTGCAGTTTTTCCTTGTCGTAGTCCGAGGTCGTTTCCTCGATCTGAGCCTTGATCGTCTGGATGCGGGCCGCGATGATGGCTTTCTCGCCGGCGCCGTCGATGATCGTCGTCGTATCCTTCTCGATCAGCACGCGTTTGGCCCGTCCGAGCATGTCGATGGTGACGTTCTCCAGCTTGATGCCGAGATCTTCCGAGATCATCTGGCCGGCAGACAGAACGGCTATGTCTTCCAGCATCGCCTTGCGACGATCGCCGAAGCCTGGTGCCTTGACCGCAGCGACCTTCAGTCCGCCGCGGATTTTGTTGACGACCAGCGTCGCCAAGGCCTCGCCTTCGACATCCTCGGAGACGATCAGCAATGGCTTGCCGCTCTGTATGATCGCCTCGAGGATCGGCAGCAGCGCCTGGAGATTGCCGAGCTTCTTTTCGTGGATCAGCAGGTAGGGGTCTTCGAGTTCGACGCGCATCTTCTCGGCATTGGTGACGAAGTAAGGCGACAGATAACCGCGATCGAACTGCATGCCTTCGACGACATCCAGTTCGGTGGCGGCGGTCTTGGCTTCTTCGACGGTGATGACGCCTTCATTGCCGACCTTCTTCATCGCCTTGGCGATCATCTCGCCGACCGACGCGTCGCCATTGGCGGCGATGGTGCCGACCTGGGCGATCTCCTCGGAAGACTTGACCTTTGTCGACCGTGCCTGGATTTCCTTGACGACGGCGGCGACGCTGAGGTCGATACCGCGCTTGAGGTCCATCGGGTTCATGCCGGCCGAAACGAACTTCACGCCCTCGCGCAAGATGGAAGCGGCAAGCACGGTCGCGGTGGTGGTGCCGTCGCCGGCCAGGTCGTTGGTCTTTGACGCCACCTCGCGCACCATCTGCGCGCCCATGTTCTCGAACTTGTCGGATAGCTCGATTTCCTTGGCGACGGTAACTCCGTCCTTGGTGATGCGCGGTGCGCCATAGGCCCTGTCGATGATGACGTTTCGGCCCTTGGGGCCGAGTGTCGCCTTCACGGCATTGTTGAGGATTTCGACACCGCGCAGCATGCGGTCGCGGGCATCATTGGAGAACTTGATTTCTTTGGCAGACATGGTGTTGTCCAGTTCTGTTTGAATTTCGGTCGCGGAATTGGCCGATCAGGCGGCTTTCTTGGCCGATACGGCCTTTTCGACGATGCCCATGATGTCCGCCTCCTTCATGATCAGAAGGTCTTCGCCGTCGATCTTGATTTCGGTGCTGGACCATTTGCCGAACAGGAAGAGATCGCCGGCTTTCACGTCGAGCGGGATGAGCTTGCCGCCTTCGTCCCGCGAGCCGGGGCCGGCCGCGATCACTTCGCCTTCTTGAGGTTTTTCCTTGGCGTTGTCGGGGATGATGATCCCGCCCCTGGATTTGATATCGCCTTCCGCGCGTCGGATGACGACGCGGTCGTGGAGTGGCCGGAATTTCATTGGGGGTTCTTTCTGCGGCCGGTGCGTAGGGCAACCGCCTCCGACGTATACGCTCTTTGGCACTCGAATGATAGGAGTGCCAAAGACAATTCCAGGGCATTTCGAATTATCGAAAATGATGATTTGCCACCATCAGATAGATATGCGCATTGAAGGTGTAATTTCTCGAATTAAGACGCGGAGAATGCATTATCATTAGCGTCGCATCGTAATAAAATAGGCAAGACGTCTTGTTTGTCGTCAAACAGAGCGCATATGTAAAGTACGTTGATTTCGCCAATTTGGCTTTCGCGGTGTCAGAGACCTGCCTACCCGCCACACGTTACCGATTTCTCGTCAGCGCATGCGTAAGGCCGAAACCGGCGCGCACGGCGCTCTGTTCGAACCTTGATGAAACCGGCGTTGACCACGGATGTACTGGCAGCACCGGGATCGTTCGGGTTCGAATGGGAACAATCAGGGGCCGCATGTGCGTGCTCTTGCGGAGAACCGCAACCATGACCACGCGCACTAACCAGACTGTCGTCCACTTCACTTCCGATTTCCGGCTACCTGGTTTTGACGCGCCGCAGCCGGCTGGGGAATACCGCGTCGACCACGACGAGGAAGCAATCGACGGCGTCTCCCGGATTGCCTGGCGGCGTGTCGGCTCCTTCATCCACCTCCCGGCAATCGCCGCGCAGGGTTTGACGCAACAGATGGTGCCTATCAATTCGGCAGACCTTGAGGCTGCCCTGACAAAGGATTCCGGACAGAGATGATTATACCGTCCCTCATGCGACACGGTCGCCCTATCAGGCGTGAAGCGGCAACGCATCTATTCGCGATCGGGCAGACTGTCCGGCTGAAGGGCGGATTCGGAACATCGCCCAATCTGGGCGACATCTACCGCATCACCAGTAGGCTCCCGCCGGTGGGACGTTCGCTGCAATACCGAATTCGCAACGACGACGAACGGTATGAGCGAGTGGTGACCGAAGACAATCTCGAGCAAGTCCGTTTGGCGGCTCCCGGCGATCGCACCGCTCTCATCGAAAGGACGTTCGGCCATGGCCAAGGGACAGAAACGCAGCAGCCGCGAGATCAGAAAATCGAAGCGGGCGAAGGTATCGCCCAAGGTTGAAGGGTCATTCGGCGCACAGATGAAGCAAGCCGCGAATGCCGCCGCACCGGGCGGCAAGAGCAAGGGCTGACTGTCGGGGCGAGTGCTCTACACTCAGGTCACCGAAGGCTGACGCGAGTGGCGCAAAGTCTATTCCGGTGTTTCGATCCCGGGTCGGTGAAGAAAGGTCCCCTCATGAAGTTACAAGACAGCGGAGCCGCCAGCGGGCCAAGTGCAATTGCGATCGACACCTGGGAGAACGAGGGTGGCGCACCAGGCCGCGAGCCGGTCGAGGGTCTATTCGGTCGCCGCATCGAGCCGGATCGCTCATGGACCGTCTATCACGTCTTCACCGGCGTGCCGGTGCGTGCCGGCGGCGATGCCATGGTCGGCCTCAGTCGGTCGGACGCAACCGATGGCATGATGTCTCTCAATCGTCGTGGTACCGGTCGCCGGAAAGAACGGATCAGGCTGTCGGCGCTTGCCCAGAGCGCGACCGAGACGGGAGTATGCGAGACATGACACTGGCCTTTCCGAACTCATCCCGCAGCTTCGACGAAGCAAGAAATGCGGTACGCTTCTCCGGCTATGACGGCATGTCCGAGGTGCCGTTCTTTGTCGAGTCTGGCGCATTGACGAAGTCAGGCAGAAAAGAACTATCGGAAGCAGAATCCCTGACCGCATTCGACGCGGCGCGCAACTCGATTCACGACGTTGCCCGTAAAGCCTATTCCCACGGGCGCCAAACCTCGTACATTCTGACGGCCGCCGACTTCCGATAGAATGTTCCTTCCGTCTGCCGAAAACTGCCCGTGCCGCCGCCAAAACGCTCCCAACGTTGATGGCACTCAAGTCAAGTGCCTTGAAATGGCGCTATCAGGTCACTTGAGACGAGAGTCCAAAAGCCATTTTTCCAGTTCTGCTGCCGTAGCCAAAGTCGCATAAAAGGGCAGTGTGGAACCAAGCTACCGTGTTCCCGGTGGCATCGGCCGCCCTTGGGCGGAGTGATGGGGTCGTGCTGGTGAACACGAGTGCCGACGAGTGCTACGCCACCTTACCGGTCGCACGCGTCTTGGCCGTTACGTCGATATCAGCTGTGAAATCCGGCCCGATCGCCACGCCGAATAGCGCAAGTGCCTGCTCGTTCGTATAGCGGCCGAGGCGCACGTCCTCGCCCACGGCCTCCGGGTCACGTATCATTGGATCGCCATAACCCCCGCCACCCGGCGTGCCGACGCGAACCCTGTCGCCCGGCCTCAATGCGATATCCTGTGCCTTCGACAGATGTTCCGGGATCATTGCCTGGCCACCACGCCAAATGACGACGGAGTTGACCATGCCATCTTTGCCCCCCAAAGCACCTTGCGGACCGAAACGCCCATGGTCCATGACGAAGCTTGCTGTCGCATTGCCGCGGCGGATCTCGATCTCGTAGTCGAGGCCGAAGCCGCCGCGATGCTTACCGGCGCCGCCGGAGCCTTCACGCAGGGCATAGCGATGATAGAGCACCGGAAACTGTTGCTCCATGATCTCGACCGGCGGCGCCTTGGAGATGCCGATCGTCGAGCAACCATTGGAAAGCCCGTCGTGATCTTGATTGCCGCCGTAGCCGCCGCCCGAAATTTGATACATGACGTAGTCGCGGCCGCGATCCGGATCATGACCGCCGAGCGCAAAATTGCCAGAGCTACCGGCCGGAGATGCAGTGACCCGATCAGGCAAGGCTTCGACCAGAGCAGCAAACACCGCTTCGGCGATGCGCTGACTGACTTCGGCGGCGCATCCGGAAACCGGGCGAGGGTAGTGGGCATCCAGGAACGTTCCCACAGGCGTCTTCACCTTCAATGGCTCAAAGGCACCGGCGCTGATCGGCACATCCGGGAAGATGTGTCGCATGGCGAGATAGACGGAAGAGAGCGTTGTAGCGAGCACAGAATTCATCGGTCCGGCGCATGGCTTGGAAGAACCGGTAAAATCGAACTCCAGCTCGTCGCCCCTGGCCGTGATCGCAAGGCGGATTTCAAGCGGCTCGTTCACGACACCGTCGCTATCGATATAGGCGGTGGAATGATAAATGCCTTCCGGGATCAGCCGGACGTTTGCGCGCATCTGTGCGGCCGCGCGGCTGCGGAGCTCACCGATCGCCTCCTGAGCCGTGTCGTCACCATAGCGATCGAGGATTCGGATCAATCTCTGTTCACCAACGAGCAGAGCCGCTGCCTGCGCCTTCACGTCGCCGATGCGCTGCTCCGAGACACGGATATTCGAGCAGATGATCGCGTAAATTTCCGCATCGAGCTTGCCTTCCTTGAACAACCTGACGGGTGGAAGCCGCAAGCCTTCCTGCTCGACGGCGGTCGCGGTGGCGGAAAAACCGCCAGGTACCGCGCCACCTGTGTCAGGCCAGTGACCGGTATTGGACAACCAGCAGAAGATCTTGCCAACGCGGAAGACCGGCATGGCAAAGCGCACGTCCATCAGATGCGTCCCGCCAAGATAAGGGTCATTGACAATGTAGATGTCGCCTGGCTTCGGTGCGGCGGCTTTGCCTGATGTGATCATCTCGATCAGCGTCCGGGTCGAGTATTGCATGGTGCCAACGAAGACCGGAAGGCCGCCAGCGCCTTGAGCGATCAGCGATCCGTCTTCGGCGGAATAGATGCCGTCGGAGCGGTCATTGGCTTCGGCAATAACGGGAGAGAAAGCGGCGCGAGAGAAGGTCAGGTCCATCTCGTCGCAGACTTGCTGGAGACCGGACTGGATGACGCTGAGCGTGATGGGATCGATGCTCATTATGCGCCTCCAATCCTGATGATGATGTTGCCGTCGCCGTCCTGTTCGGCGATGTCGCCCGGATCGAGAATGATAGTCGTGTCCATCTGCTCGATAATGGCGGGACCTGATATCGTAGCCGTCTTCGGCAGATGGTCGCGCCAATAGATCGGCGTTTCGATCCAGTCGTCGAACCATACCGGCCGGGTATCCGTTTGCGCTTCTTCCAGGGATGCCTTTCGACCCGAAGGGTCAATCAGGATGGAGAGATCGACCTCGGTGCGCCGTCCGATGACAGACGTATTAACGTTGACCAAGCTGGCACGTATTTCCGGCAACTCGACGCGAAAACGGCTGAAATAGGCCTCCTCGAAGCGCTGCTGCAGTTCGGCGCGTGTCGGCGTCGGGCCTGACAGGGGAACGCGCAACAGATGCGTTTGGCCAATGAACTGCATATCCACGGACCAAAACTCTCGAATTTCGCGGATAGCGACGGCTTCCTTGTTGATCAGCCTGCGCCCTTCTGTGGACTGCTTCTTGAAGAGTGCGTGCACAGCGTTCATGTCGGCAATGTCGAGCTGGCGGTTGACGGTGTTGACAAAATCGTGCCGCAGGTCCGCGACGACGCAACCGAGCGCATTGGTGATCCCTGGGCGCGAGGGGGTCAGAACCCGCGGGATTCCAAGTTCGCGGGCGATCGACGTTGCATGCAACGGTCCGGCGCCGCCGAAGGAAAACAGGGCAAAGTCGCGGGGGTCTTCACCGAGGCTGACCGAAACCATTCGCACGGCGTCTGCCATCCGGGCGTTGGCTATGCGCAGGACCGCAGTTGCGGCGCCAATGGCGTCGAGGCCGAGTGGTGCTCCGAGATCGCGAGCAAAGATCTCACGGATTCCGTCGATGGACATGCCGCCGGGGCCGGAGTTGAGCCTTGCGGGGTTGAGCCTGCCGAGCAGCAGGTTGGCGTCCGAGATGGTCGGTTTGAGCCCGCCGCGGCCGTAACAGATAGGCCCCGGAGAGGCGCCGGCACTTTCCGGCCCGACCTGAAGGAGGCCTGCCGCCGTCACGCGGGCAATCGAGCCGCCGCCGGCGCCGATGGTGCGAACGTCCACCATGGGCACATGGATCGGCATTGCATATTCGATCTCGATCTCGTTCGATACCGCCGGTTCGGCGTTGCGGATCAGCGCAACATCGGTCGAGGTACCACCCATGTCATAGGTAATGAGGTCGGAGATGCCGGCGCGGCGGCCGGTATAGGCGGCAGCCATGACGCCGGAGGCCGGTCCGGACATGATGGTCTTCGCCGCTTCTTTCGCGACATACCGCGCCGAAACCATGCCGCCATTGCCGTTCATGACGAGCACTTCGTGCCGATAGCCCTTGGCTGCAAGCTGGTCGGCAAGGTGTTCGACATACCGGGCCAGAAGTGGCTGCACCGAAGCGTTGACGGCAGCGGTCACCCCGCGTTCGAATTCACGACATTCAGAGAGCAGGGCATGGCCCAGCGTCACATTCCCATTCGGCCACATCTCGCGGGCGATCTCTCCAGCGCGCAGTTCATGGGCTGGGTTGGCATAGGCATGAAGGAAGTGGATCACGAGAGACTCGCAATCCTTTTTGAGGGCATCGCGTTGAAAGTACGCTAAACAACGCTAATGGCGAACGGGAGGAGAACACCATCATGCCGCCTGCCTTTTGGACGACAGATTGAGCAGCTTGCGACTTGTCGCCTGTGCGGCGCGATCCCAGAGGAAATCGCCGGAGAAGGCGATATGCTCCCACCCGACCGGTGAGGTGTGAACCATAAGGTCATCGGGGGCAGATTCGCCTGTTGATCGCAGATGGTCCACGGCGTCGGCGATATAGGTGGAGTTCCAGTAGACAATCGCGGCAATGACGAGGTTCAGTCCGGAGGCACGATATTGCTGGGCCTCGTGGCTGCGATCAATGATCCGGCCCTGCCGGAATGTACATATGGCCTGGGTGAGCGCATGACGCTGTTCGCTCTTGTTGAGTCCGGCCTGACAGCGGCGCCGGAGCGCCGGGTTTTCCAACCAGTCGAGCATGAACAGGGTGCGCTCGATCTTGCCAATTTCTTGGAGAGCGACATCGACCTGGTTCTGCCGCTCGTAGGCGGCGAGCTTTCTCAGCATCACCGACGGCGCGACGTGGCCTGCCTTCAGCGACGCGACGAGACGCACCACTTCATCCCAGTGCTCGCGAATGACATCGGTGCGGATGCGTTTTCCCAGAAGCGGTGCGATACCAGGATAGGCGGCGGGAAGATCGATCGGGATCAGCCGCCGGTCCGGGAAGTCCCGCAATCTGGGGCAGAAGCGGAATCCGAGCATGGCGCAGAGCGCGAAGACGTGATCGGTCGCGCCGCCGGTGTCGGTGTAGTGCTCCGCGATGCTGAGATTGCTGCCATGGTGCAGCAGGCCGTCGAGAACGTAAGGCGCTTCATGCGTCGCAGCCGAGATGACCTTGGCGTGGTAGGGTCCGTGCTGATCGGAGACATGGGTGTAGAAGCTGAACCCGGGATCGACACCATAACGGGCATTGATATCGCCGCCCGAGGCGGCGCGTTTCCCGCCGCGGAAGAACTGCCCATCCGAACTTGAGGTCGTGCCGTCGCCCCAGACTTCGGCGATCGGCAGACGGTGATGAGCATTGATGATGGCAGCGAGGGCAGCGTTGTACGTGTCCTCGCGGATATAGGCGTCCTGGGTCCAGACGAGCTGATCGCGGGTGACGCCTTGACTGGCGGCGGCCATTCGGGAAAGGCCGAGATTGGTGGCGTCGGCCAGGATCGCCGCCAGCAACGCGCTTTCGTTGGGGCATTTCTCTCCTGTGCGGAGATTCGTGAACGCCGCCATGAACCCGGTTTCGCGGGCGACCTCATGCAACAGTTCGGTCACGCGGATGCGCGGCATCATGGCATCGAGCCGATCGGCCAGTGCCTCCGCATCGGTGGGTGCGGCGGCCCTGACGGGTGTGATAGCCAAGCGGCCGTCGATGAAGCTGACTCCCTCGAGCTGGTTCCGCTTGAGGCGTTGCGAGAACCGTTTCAGCCGCCAGTTGAGTTCTCTGCCGCGCTGATCGAGCCATTCATCGGCGGTCGCCGGCAATCCCAATGCCGACGCAATCGGAGCGGCGGCGGATTCCGGCAACAGGTAGCTGTCGAAGCGACGGTAGGCTGAAGACCGCTCGACCCATACATCACCCGAGCGCAGCTTGTTGCGGAGATGGGCCAGGGTAGCCGTTTCGTAGAGGCGGCGATTGATCTTGCCGTCCGGCCCGATGACCAGCTTGCGCCACTCCTTCTTGAATGGCATGGGCGCATCGGGCGGAACGTCGCGCTTGCCCGATCTGTTCAGTTCGCGAAGGATACGGATCGCGGCAATCGTGCGCGCGCTGCCGCGCCCGGCCTTGAACTCAAGCGCTTCGATCAGCGCCGGAGCGAATTTCCTGAGCGTCGCATAGCGGTCAACTGCCACTATGAGCGGATCCTCGCCGGCCGTTTCAGCGATTGCCGCGACTTCGTGCCTGACCTTGAGCAAGGTAGCCCATCCAACGGATTCATCGATCGCCTCAATGGGATCGGCATCATTTTCGAGCGCCGCTGAAAGCGCATCGATCGTGCCTCGAAACAGCCGCATCAGTCGTGATACGTCTTTCGACGTCGCGACATACTTCCGGGCCTGCGTGTTTTTCGCCCGGGCGAACATTGTGCCGATCAACTTGTCGGCCATTTCGATCGCGGCATCGGTCAGCCGCTCTTCGAGATCGATCAGGAAGACAACAAGAGTGGCGCGCCGGCGCGCCACGGTATAACGCTCGATCAGGTAAGCAGGCGATGCCCGGCCCTCGCGCACGAATTGACGATAGCGGTCGGGATGGATCGTAGCGCTGGCTTTTGCCGGAATGCCGATATTCCGCACAAATCGCAGCCGGTCGAGAATGCCGCGGACATGATCCGGCTTTGCCGCACCAGGTATGGCTTTCAGCCAGGCGATCGGAGTGATGCCCGTGCCGGGATCGGCGACGAACAGAGCATCGAGACTCTCCAACTTCTCCAGACCCAGGCCGGACAGAAGAGCGTGCGTGGCCTGTTTTCGGGCCCGCGCCCGACCGGCAATTCCGGCACGCTCAATCGTCGAAATCGATGGCAGAAGGATTTTCGCCTGGCGCAAGGCGTCGATCACGCCAGCGGCAATCACGACGCCCTTGTCGGTTGGCCACGCGGCGTTGGCCGCCATCTCGATCATGAAGGGAATGTCGGTCCTGGCCGGACCGCGGAGACCAAAAGCCACGGCGAGTTCGCGAGCATGATCCGTCATCGTCTGCTCACGGGCCGCATAATCCGCAATCGCTGCGGCCGGGATGCCGAGTTGCTCAGAGATAAAGGACAGCAATGCTTGAGGTGGCTCCGCGACGCGATTGAGAACCTGCGCCAGCGTCGTGCCGGGATGGCGAAACAGAGCCATCTGCAGGCCGATGCCAAGGCGATTTCGGTCTTCCCGCCGAAGACGGATCAGGTCAATATCCGTTGGCTCAAAGGAGTAAAGCCTGGCAAGGTCATCCCGCTCCGTCGGAATTCCCAGCAACTGTTCCCGCTCGGCGTCAGTAAGCAGTTCACGTTTCGCCATTCAGACCTCCTCCCGCCGTCCACAAAAGGCCTTTCCAATCTGTGGACAAGCACAGGTAAAGAGACATATTCTGTGGACGGATTCTGGATCATTCGACAGGTCAAGCTGCACTCGTCCACAGAACGTCCGTTTGGGAGACCCGAAAATGGCGCATATTCTCGGCTACGCCCGCGTCTCGACAGGCGATCAGGATGTCGCGGGTCAGACCCTCCGCCTTGAACAGGCCGGCGCGATCAGGGTGTTCACCGACGTCAAATCTGGAAAGAGCATGGACCGGCCAGGCCTTACCGATCTTCTCGCCTACGCCCGTCCCGGCGACACGCTCGCCATCGTCCGTCTTGATCGTCTCGGCCGGTCACTGGCGGAACTGCTTGCGACGGTGAACATGTTGCGGGAGCGGCAGATAGCGCTTCTCAGCCTCGAGGAAAAGATTGACACGTCCTCGGCCGCAGGCGAACTGATCTTCCATATGTTCGGGGCCATCGCTCATTTCGAGCGGCGTCTGATCTCGGAAAGAACGAAAGATGGCGTCGCCGGCGCAAGAGCAAAAGGCAAACGGCCCGGCCGACAACCGCTCGACATGAGAAAGGTCGAGGCCGCCATCAAGCTGGTCGAGGCGAAAACCTCACCCGCCGAAGCTGCCAGGCAGCTGGGCATTGGCCGATCTACGATCTATCGGGAGATGAGACGGCAGGGCATCAGACGACCTGCATAGCGAAAATCACGCTTTGTTCTACCTTGCCGTTGTTTAGCGAACTTTCAACGCGATGCCCTCAGATGTGGTCCAGCCTCCTGACGCAACCCTTCGAGCAGCGTGCGCACCGCGTTC
>JAKDNM010000066.1 GCA_030456445.1 Hyphomicrobiales bacterium | reverse complement strand
GGGGCTTCTTGCTTACCCCGCAGCATTCTCCAGTTCGCCGCGTTCCTTCGCCTCCGATACTTTGCGGATGGCTTCGGCAAGTGCCGCCGTGTCCTGCGCGCCCATGACCGCATAGCGCCCCTCTATGAGGAAGCACGGCACGCCGGTCACGCCCATGCGATTGGCGGTGTCGATCTCCGTGCGGACCTCCGCCTTGTCGGCGTCGGTGGCGAGAAGCGCGCGCGCCACCGCTTCGTCCATGCCGCATTCGTGCGCCGCCTCGATCAGCACCTCGTGGTCGCCGATATTCTTGCCTTCCTCGAAATAGAGCTGGAACAGCCGGCGCGCGACCTTGCCCTGGATAGCGTCGCCCGCGCTGGCCGCCCAGCGGATCAGCCGGTGCGCGTCGAGTGTGTTGGGCGAGACCTTGATGGCGTCGAAATCGAAGGCGATGCCTTCGGCTCTGCCCGTTTCCTCGAGCCTGGCGTGAATTTGCCGCAAGCGGTCGCCATCGCCGAATTTCGCCTGCATATATTCCTTGCGGTCCTTGCCCTCGGGCGGGATGGTCGGGTCGAGCTGGAACGGCCGCCAGCTTATGGAAACATCGATGTCCGGAAGCGAAGCGATTGCCTTGTCGAGCCGTTTTTGCCCGACGAAACACCAGGGGCAGACCGCGTCGGAGACGATATCGACGGTGATTTCCTTGCTGGCGCTCATTGTCTGGCCCTCCTTATGGGCGCTTCCACCATGTCGGGAACTGGTAGCCATATAGGGACGTCTTTTCAGGATGCTCGTAATCTTTCCAGCGGGCAACCCATTGTGCCGGCGGATGATAGAGCGGCACGACATAGAAACCGCTGAGCAGCACCCGGTCGAATGCGCGGACGGCGGTGACGAACTGGTCTTGCGTGCGTGCGCCGAGCAGGTCGCTGATCAGCCCGTCCACGGCCGGGTCGGCGACGCCGGCGAAATTGTAGGTGCCGTCGAGGTCGCGCGAGGTCGAACCCCATCGCCCGATCTGCTCGGTGCCGGGCGACAGCGACGAGGGATAGTTCTGCACGATGACGTCGAAATCATAGGTCGATATGCGCTGCTGATATTGCGCGGTGTCGACGCTGCGGATCGACGCCGCGACGCCGAGCTTGGCGAGCGTCCGCTGCCAGACCATGGCGATCTGGTCGCCGGCGTTGCCGTTGAGCAGGATCTCGAAGGCAAGCGGCCTGCCGTCCGGCCCGACCATCCGTTGGTCCTCCAGCCTGTATCCGGCCGCTGTCAGCGCGTCATAGCCCTTGCGCAGGAATGCCCTGTCGTGGCCGCTGCCGTCGGAGGCCGGCGGCGACCATTTGCCTTCCATGATTTGAGGCGTGACGGCGCCGGGATAGGGCTTCAAAAGAGCGCGCTCCGCCGGGCTGGCCGGAATGCCGCTGGAGGCCAGAACCGAACCGTCGAAATAGCTTTTCGTCCGTTCATAGGCGCCGGCGAAGAGATTGCGGTTGGCCCACCCGAAGTCGAACAGGCCCGCAAGCGCCGCGCGCACCTTTAGATTCTTGAAGACTTCCCGTCGCGTGTTCATCACGAAGCCGAGCATGCCCGAGGGCAGGCCGGTCTCGAACGTGTCACGGGCGATGCGGCCGTCCTTGACGGCGGGGAAGCCATAATCCTCCTTCCATTTCAGCGGATCGCCCTCGATCCGGATATTCACGAGCCCCTTGCGGAAGGCCTGGAACATCGCGTTCTCGTCGCGGAAATAGTCGATGCGGATTTCGTCGAAATTGTCGAAGCCGACCTTGGAGGGGAGGTCTTTCGCCCAGTAATTCGGATTGCGCTTCAGCACGATCGCTTCGCCGGGGCGGATGGAGCCGTACACGTATGGGCCGCTGCCGATCATCGGCTTCAGTGTGGATTTGTCGAAATTGTCGGCGTCGGTCGCGTGCTTCGGCAGGACGGGCATCAGCCCGAGGATGAGCGGCAGTTCGCGGTCGGGCTGCTTGAAAGTGAAGCGCACCCCATGTTCGCCGACCTGTTCCATCCTGGCGATCTTCTTCAACGTGACGCCGTAGCGCGGATAGCCCTTGTCGCCCAGAAGCTTGACCGTGAAGAGCACGTCTTCCGGCGTGACCGGCGTGCCGTCGGAAAACCGCGCCCTCTCGTCGAGGGTGAATTCAACATAGCTGCGCGCGTCGTCCGTCTCGACGCTTTTCGCGATGAGCGGATAGAGGGTGAACGGCTCGTCGTAGGAACGCTGCATCAGGCTGTCATAGACGTTGTAGCCGTATTGCAGATCGACGATGCCGCGTGCCGCCGTTCCCTCGACGATGAAGGGATTGACGCTGTCGAAAGTGCCGGGAACGCCATAGTCGATGCGGCCTCCCTGGGGCGCGTCGGGATTGGCGTAGGGGAAATGCGTGAAATCCTCCGGCAGCGCCGGGTCGCCGTGCATGGCGATGGCGTAGGATGGCTGCGCGCCGGCGTTCGAGATCGACTGGAAAACAAGAGCGAGAGCGAGAAGCGTCGCGCGGAGCAGGCAGCGCATTGCGGTTCTCCGGGAGATTGCGCGCGAGTTGATTCGTTTCGACCTTATCATGTCAGGTAAGGGGGAGCAGGTTCCCCAAAACGTCGTGGACGAGGGGCGGCCTCTTGCCATGGCCTTTCTCTGCCCGCACACTGGATTTGATCGTCATTGCGGTGTAACACGCCTCGACCAGTCATCCTGTTGCCTTATTTCGCCAACAGGAAGCAGAGGAATTTCGGTCGAACGGCCGTAGACGGGGCACTCTTCAAGAGGATTTCCATACGATGACACGCCACATCAACCATGCGGGCCGGCTGACGATTGCGGCGGCCGGGCTGGCTGCCGCGATGGTCGCCGTCACGCCGGCCAATGCCCAGGACGCGCCAAATCAGCCGCCGCGTGGCTGGTTCAAGTTTTGCGTCAAGCAGAATGATTCCGATGTCTGCAACGTGCAGAACTTTGCGATAGCCGATAATGGCCAGTTGCTTGCGAAAATCAGCCTGGTCGAGATCAAGGGCAAGGTGAACCGCAAGATCCTGTCCGTCACGGTTCCGAGCCTTCGGCTGATTCCGCCCGGGGTTGGCATACAGGTCGACGACGGCAAGGCACAGAAACTCGAATATGTGTCCTGCTACCCCGATCATTGCCTGGCGAGTGCGCGGCTGGACGATACGCTGGTGGCCTCGTTCAAGAAGGGGCAGAAGCTGACGCTGACTTCGGTCAATGTCCAGAACCAGCCGAACCCGATCGATGTCTCGCTTTCCGGTTTCACGGGCGCCTTTGACGGTCCGCCGGTGAAAGAGTCGGACCTGCAGGACCGCGAGAAGAAGCTTCAGGAATTCGTGGCCAAGAACAATGAGGACTTCGCCAAGAAGCTGAAGGAAGAGCAGGAAAAGGCGAAGCAGGGCAAGTAGCCGCCCGCCGGTCAATCGTTTTTTGCCGAACCCCGTCCCTTCGTGGGCGGGGTTTATTTATATGCTGGCGGCACGGTCTGCAGCGGAGCTTCCCCTGTTGGCCAAAAAGCCGGGAGCAGGGTCTGGCGCTGCCGGGTTCTTCGGGCAACCGTCCGGTCCCGCTGGTAGCGCTGCTCCAGTGCGATGGCGCCCCAGATCAGCCCGAGCAGCATGTAGACATGGCGCCAATGGTCGATGTCGATGATGGTGCCGAGGCCGAGATGGCTGACGAAGACGACATAGGCGCATAACAGATAGGGCTGCCAGGGACGGTCACGGAAAAGGATGCGGAAGCCGGCTGCAAGCGTCCACAAAACAAGCCCGAGGAAAGCGGCGAAACCCAGCCACGAATAGTCGAGAAGCGCCTTCAGCCAGATGTCGTGCGTGTCCTCGCCGAAGATGCGCCCGAAATTGAGCGCACCGATCCCCAGCGGATGTTCGAGCGCCATCATCGCTCCATAGCCATAGCGCGCGAACCGGCCGAGCCGGCCGGCGTCGTAGGATTGCTCGAGGCGTGCGCGCGAGCGGAAGAATTCCTCCATGCCCGGTATCTGCAGGATCGCAATCACCGAGAGTGTCACGATCGCGAAGGCGAGGATCGCCATCACGATGATCTTCAGCCTGAAGCGGCCGCTGCTGCTTTGCACGAAGAGCGCTGCGGTCAGGAGTACGGAAGAAACCACCAGCACGCCCCATGCGCCGCGCGAGAAAGACAGGAACACCCCCATGGCGATGACGAGGAGGAGAGGCGTCAAAAGCACGAGGTTGCGTGTCCGGCCGGCAAGGATACGGTGAAGCAGATAGACCGCCGGCAGCGCCAGGAACGGTCCAAATACGTTTGGATCCTGGAAGGCGCCCATCGCGCGGTCGTACCGGGTGAACCTCTCGGCGCCGGGAAAGGCGTGGAAATAGCCCAATATGCCGAGCGTCGCCGTTACGAGCCCCGCCACGACCCAGGCGGTGAAGATGAGCGGATAGATATCCGGCCGTTGTTCTGTGATCGACGCATAGAACATCGCCGTGAACGACAGGAAGAACGAGACGGCGAGATAGAACGGCGTCTGGTAGAGTTCCCCCATCTGCGTCATGGCGATCAGCCCGCCGATGTCGAAGACGATCAGGAGCGTGACGAGCGGCGCGATACTGCGCGAGATACGCAGGCCAAACAGCGCCCATATCGGGATCAGCATCGCCATGTAGAGATCGTAGGGCGCCGGCTCGTCGATGACGAAGCCCGACAGGAAAACGCCGAAGAACACCGCGCCCGATGCGATCAGCGCGATCAGCTTGGCGTTGACCGCATAATGCGGAACATCATGCGATATCGCGCTCAATACGCGTTTTCCGTATCGAAGAGCCGAACCGGCGTCAGGAGCAGGATTTTCAGGTCGAACCAGAGCGACCAGTTCTCGATATAGGCGAGATCGTATTCGGTGCGCATCCTGATCTTCTCGTCATTGTCGATCTCGCCCCGCCAGCCGTTGATCTGTGCCCAGCCGGTAACGCCGGGCTTGACGCGGTGGCGGGCGAAATAACCGTCGACGACTTCGTTGAAGAGCCTGTTGTGCGATTGCGCGGAGACCGCATGCGGGCGCGGGCCGACGAGCGACAGGCTGCCGAACAATGCGTTGAAGAATTGCGGCAGTTCGTCGATAGAGGTGCGGCGGATGAAGCGGCCCACCCTGGTTACGCGCGGATCGTCCTTTACCACGACCTTGCGTGCCTCCGGGTCGCATTGCTCCATATACATGGAGCGGAACTTGAAGACCTCGATCACCTCGTTGTTGAAGCCGTGCCGCTTCTGGCGGAAGATCACCGGCCCCTTGCTGTCGAGCTTGATCGCGATGGCTGTGGCGATCATGACTGGCGAGAAAGCCAGGATGCCAAGCAGGCTGAAGAGGATGTCGAAGGCGCGCTTGGCGACCGAGTCCCAATCGTTGATCGGTTTGTCGAAGATGTCGAGCATCGGCACCGAGCCGATGAAGGAATAGGCGCGGGGGCGGAAGCGGAGCCGGTTCGAATGGGCCGACAGGCGGATGTCCACCGGCAGCACCCACAGCTTCTTCAGCATGGAAAGCACGCGGGCCTCCGCCGTCATCGGCAGCGATACGATCAGCATGTCGATGCGCGCGATGCGGGCGAACTCGATCAGTTCGAGGACGTTTCCAAGCTTGGGATAGCCGGCGACGAGAGGCGGCGAGCGGCGCTCGTCGCGGTCGTCGAAGATGCCGCAGATGCGGATGTCGTTGTAGGGCTGCTGTTCGAGCGCGCGGATCAGCCCTTCCGCCAGGGGGCCGCCGCCGACAATGACGGCGCGCCGCTCCATTGTCCCGTTCCGTGTCCAGCGCCTCATCAGCCGCGCAACGACGATGCGCAGCGCAAACAGGCCGACGAGGCCGGCGGCGAACCATTCGCCGAACCAGATACGGGAGAAGTCCTGGGAGACTTTCAAGAGGAAGCCGGCAAGCGCAAGCAACGCGAAGGTGCCGGCCCATACGATCACGAGCTTGGACGCATGCGCCAGCGGCCGCCGCAGCGTTGCCATCTGATAGGCGTCGGCGAATTCAAGCAGGATGACCGCGAGCAGCGAGCCGACGAGGATGCCCCCCAGATATTGAGGCTCAAACGACAACGAGCCGAAACGCACCGCATGGGCGACCAGCGCGGCGAATGCCATCAAGGCGAACTCGATCAGCCGCAGGGCGCCGCTGACCATGACCGGCGACATCGTATCCTGCCGGTATTGGATAGCGATCTGCCGCGCGGTTGCGTTGAGACCGTCGGGAGGTTGCATGTAAGCGCTATCGTCGTCGACGGCGCGGACAGCGCTGATCGAAAAGCGGTGCGCCGGGTCGATTTCGTTCATTGTTGCCCACCTGTCTGCGGGCGGGAGATAGCAGAAAGCGGCTAATGAACCTTTGAGATGATTGGTATAGTTTTCACCAACGCGGCCGCACGGTGATCCCGGAGCGCCTCACGCGGAAGTTTGAAGCGCGGCAAAATAGGCCCGCTCGATCGCGTGCGCCATCACGTCGCCGCCGAAGCGGGCGCGGAGGTCTGCTTCGGTAGGCATCAGGGCATGGAATCGGCCCGGATCACAAACGGCGAACGCCATGCGTTCGGCAAGCTCATCCGCGTCCGGCCTGACCAGCGCCGATGAATTTGCCCCGAAAATCTCCGGGATGCCGCCGACCGCGGTGGCGATCATCGGCATGCCGGCAGCAAGCGCCTCCAGCACGATATAAGGCATTGCCTCGGCGCGCGAGGGCACGACGACGAGGCGCGCAAGCGAAAAGGCGTGGCGGGCCGGCATCGGCTCCAGGAAGCGCACCTGCCCGCAAAGCTTCAGCCGCTCGACCTGGCGTTGATATTTGTCGCGATCAGGGCCGGCGCCGACCATGACTGCCGTCAGCGGCCGGCCAAGCCTTGCCCGAGCTTCCGCGAGCGCGTTGATGAAGATATCGGGACCCTTGAGGTCCCGCATCATGCCGATGAAGAGGAAGTCCGCGGCATCGTCGGCCGGTGCAACCGGTCCGAACTCGTGGGGGCCGAGGCCGTTATAGACAAGGCTCGAATGCGCCCTGGGCTCACCGATTTCGCCGAGGAAGGTCCGGCGTTCGTAGTCCGAGACGAAGATGATGTGGTCGGTCAGCCGATCCATCATCCGTTCGAGGGTGAAGAAGAATTTCCCGGCCGTCGTCCTGCCGTCATAGTGAAGACTGCCGCCATGCGGAGAATAGAACCGGCCGGGGCGCGGGGCGGCGAGGCGCTGGAGCGTTCCAAACAGCCTTGCATAGGCGCCCCCCTTGGCGCCGTGGCCGTGCAATATGTCCGGCTTCAGCCGCCTGATGAGGCCGTAGGTGCGCATCGCGGCAGCGATGTCGCCAAGGCCGAGATGGCGCTGCATCGGAGTACGGTGGACGCCGAGTGCGAGTTTGTCGTGCATTGCGTCGAAAAGCCGGTCTTCGTAGACGCCGCCGGTGGTCGAGTCGCAGATGATGCCGACCGAGTGGCCAGCCGCGGCCTGCGCGTCGGTCAGATCACGGACGTGGCGGAAAATTCCGCCGACCGGCGACCGGAAGCAATGGACGATGCGCAGCGTGCGGGGCACAGGGTCTCCATGTGGCCCTCGGCCACTCAGTCAGAAGAGCCGCTCCCGGACATAGACCGTATCGCCCGGCAGCAGCGGGTCGGTTATCAGTACACGGCCGGTCATTACCTTACCGTTGATGGTCCGCGTCACGTCTACGCTGCCCTGATAGGCGCGGGGCGAGAAGCCGCCGGCCGCCGCGATCGCCTTCTGCGCCGTCATGCCCGGCACATAGGAATATTGTCCGGCCGCGCCGACCTCCCCCATGATGAAGACCGGACGGTAGCGCTCGACCTCGACCGATACGTCGGGGTCGCGGATATAGCCCTGGCGCAGCTTGGCGGCGATTGCCGCCTCCATCTGCTTGAGGGTATGGCCGCGCGCGGGGATGGAGCCGACCAGCGGGAAGGCGATATAGCCTGCCTGATCGACGCTGTAGGTGTTGGTCAGCCCTTCCTGGCCGAAAACGGTCACGCGGATCTGATCGCCGGAATCAAGCAGATAGGGCTTTCCCAGCGAGGCATGGAATGCAGCCGGCGCCGGCTGGTAGCTCGAACATCCCCCCAGGAGGAGGGCGCAGAAAACCGCGCAAAGGATCGGAAGAAAGCGCATCATGGCCGGACATGCACCTGTGGCTGCGGGGTCGGACGCGACCCCCGTGCTGCCTGTCTTATCGTCCTGTTAAGGTTAACGGGCCGTAAAAGCCGCTGCGCCACCGGTCCGGCAACAGCGGCGCCGACGGCGGTTAACGCTTTCTTACCCCTCTCTTAACGCGGTGGTTACCATAATCGGTCTAGTGTCCGGCACTGCATTGGAGTCGCTTTGATGCCGGGTATCCGATCCGCTGCCAATGATGTCGATGTCGATCTGGGCGCGCTCTTCTCGAGCCTGGCCAGACGCTGGCCGCGCATCCTTTTCGCCGCTCTGATCATCACCGCGATAGCCTTCGCGTTCGCGTGGCTTGCCACGCCGAAATACAAGGGTGAGACGCGGATCCTGATCGAGACGCGGGAATCCGTCTTCACCCAGCCCGATCCCGCGTCGAACGCCAATTCTCCCGTGCTCGACGAGGAGGGCGTCATCAGCCAGGTGCAGGTCGTCTCATCGACGGAAGTCCTGAAGAAAGTCGCCAGGCAGTTCGATCTCGCCTCGCGTGACGAGTTCAACGATAGCGCGGAGATCGGCCCGGTCGGCCGGCTGCTCGTGCTGGCCGGGCTGAAGAGCGACCCGAGCGAAATACCGGCCGAAGAGCGCGTGCTGCAGGCGATGCGCGACAAGCTGCAAGTTTACAGGGTCGAAAAATCGCGCGTCATCGTCGTCGATTTTTCTTCGGCGGACCCGAAGCTTGCGGCAGCCGTACCAAACGCCATCGCTGAAACGTACATCGCCGTCCAGAAGGACGCGAAGCTTGAATCCAATAGCAACGCCACGAGCTGGCTGGCGCCGGAAATCAAGGACCTGACCACGCGCGTGAAGGATGCCGAGGCGAAGGTCGCGGACTACCGGGCGCATTCCGACCTGTTCCTGTCCGACAATAATTCGGCGCTCATCACCCAGCAGCTTTCGCAGATGTCGACCGAACTGTCGCGCGTGCGTGCCGATCGCGCCGCAGCGGAGGCGAAGGCGCTCAGCGTCAAGGCGGCGCTGGCAGGCGGCGGTTCGCTCGATGCGTTGCCCGATGTGCTTTCCTCCGGCCTGATCCAGCGCTTGCGCGAGCAGCAGGTGCAGTTGAAGGCGAACATCGACCAGCTTTCGACGACGCTGCTGCCCAACCACCCGCGCATCAAGGCGCTCCGTTCGCAGCTTGCCGGGCTGGGCAGGCAGATACGCGTCGAGACGGAGAAGGTTCTTTCAGGCCTGAACACCGAAGCCGACACCGCGAAGCTGCGCGAGCAGCAGCTTCTTGGCGATTTGAACAAGGCCAAGGCCGAATCCTCGCGGGCCGGACAGCAGGAGGTCGAGTTGCGCGCCCTTCAGCGCGAGGCGACCGCGCAGCGCGATCTCCTTCAATCATACCTGACACGCTATCGAGAAGCATCGTCACGGCGAGACCGTGACTATCTGCCGGTCGATGCGCGCATCTTCTCGCGCGCCACGGTGCCCGCCATTCCCTATTTCCCGAAGCGTATCCCGATCGTCGTAGCCGCTTTCATCGCCTCGCTTCTCATCATGGCGGTGGTCACGCTGTTGCAGGAGCTCTTTTCCGGCCGTGCCATGCGGCCGGCGCGCGGAGCGGGATTTGGCCCGGTCGAGGAAGTAGCGATGCCGAATGGCCCCTCGCGCAAGGACGATCCGGCGTTTGCCCCCATCGCCATTCCTTCGGCCGACGTCGAGCCTGTCGCGATTGCCGGCCTCGCGGGAGTTTCCATCGAGCGCGCGGCGGAAAAGCTGATCGCCGGGGGCGCGTCACGCGCGATCTTCGTGTCGCCGGAAGGCGACGAGGCGGCGGCTGCCTCCGTCATGGTGGCGCGCGAGGTCGCCGATGCGGGCCTGCGCGTCCTCCTGCTCGACCTGACCTCTTCGGGCGCGGCATCGACGCCGATGCTTGAAAGCAATTCCTATCCCGGTGTCACCAACCTGCTTGCCGCGGAAGCCCAGTTCACGGACGTGATCCACATCGATCTCTATTCGGACTGTCACGTCATGCCTGTCGGCACGGCGGACCCGGAACGCGCCATGCGCGCCGTCGACCGCCTGCCGATCATCCTCAATTCGTTGACGACCGCCTATGACGTCGTTGTCGTCGAGTGCGGTCCCGCCGAAGCGACGAGCATCCGCCGCCTCGTATCGGATGGCGCGGAGGTGCTGGTGAGCGTCATCGAGCCAGACGATCCGAATGTCGGCGAGATGGCGGCGGCGCTGGAGGCGAACGGCTATGGCGAACTGATGCTGGTCACGCCGGCCGGCCATCTGCCGCCGCACCCGCCGGTGCCGGACCGCAGCGCTGCGTAATCTTATCGAACCGGGATTTTTGTTCAGTCGTCTTCGGCGGGAGTGGATTTGGGACCATTCCTCGCGCGCGCCATGCGCACCAGCCGCCAGGCAAGCGGGTTGTTCTTGACCATGCCTTTGGCCCGTGCCTTCGCGCGTTTCATGGCGGCGGCGGCGTGTCCCTTCGCGGAAAGCGGAAAGAGAACGTCGAACTGCCGCGTCTCGATCTCGCACCAGGCGCGCTTGTAGACCTCGTCGCCGACGCTGAAGTCGAACATCTTCAACCCTTCCGCCGAGGCTTTCTCGATATCGTGGAAGAAGAGGAATTCGCCGGGGCTGGCGGCGTAAAGCTCGTCCTCCGCGAAGGAGGCAAAGTCGCAGATGATCCGCTCGCCGGTCCGGCTGTAGGCGCAGACGGCCCTGAGCCTGCCACCGACTTCGAGGCCGCTCAGGAAGAAGCGCGGCGTGTCGTCCTTTGCGGCGGCGGCGAAAAGTTCCTGGAAGAATGCATTGATCTCCGGCGGTGCGAATACGTCGGCGACGCCCATCTTGCGAAAGCGCTCATGCTTCATGGCGAACAGGACCGACAGGAGTTC
The DNA here is from genome assembly GCA_030456445.1 of Hyphomicrobiales bacterium. Lineage (GTDB taxonomy): Bacteria > Pseudomonadota > Alphaproteobacteria > Rhizobiales > Rhizobiaceae > Mesorhizobium_L. Next base: position 9,459 of record JAKDNM010000066.1, on the reverse strand, counting down.
GGTTGTTTTCCCAGGCGTATCCGCCCAGACCAGGCGATAGCCGCCCGCCGCCTCGAACTTGCGAAGCTGCGCGCGCGTTTTCTTGCGCTTCCGCTTCCCGCTCATGCGCTCGACAAGCGCTTCGAAGCCCCCGGTGAGGTCGGCGGCGAGCGCGAGATTCGGGCTGTCCGAGTGGGGCAGGGCGCAAAGAGGGTTGTCGAGCCCGTCCAGGCGGGGAGACAGCCTTTCAAGCGCGATCATGTCGAGGTCGGCTCGGGCCGCCCCCAGCGCACGGAAGGCGGCTGTGAGCTGCCGGCCCATTTCCGGAAGGCCATGAAACGCGGGCATGGCCGGGAAGAAGCTTCCATTGGCATGGCTTCCGCCCGGTATGCGCGCGGTTCTGCAAAGGCCTTCCCGCACCACTTCGAGCGGCATGGCGAAGACGGGCTTTGCACCTAGCCGCGCAAAGAGCAGCACGCAATCGGGATTGACGTGCCTCGCCCAGGCGTCGAGCCATTCGGGACGCTGCGGCGGCGCCGCCACGGTGGAATCGGCAAGCTGGGAGTAGGTGTCGAGCGTGGAAGAGGAAACGGGTTCGACGGAAAAGGTGACCGCATCTGAAGCATGCGTCCCCTCCGGGGCCGGCGATTCCCTGAAAACACGCTCCGTCGTGTCAACCATACCTCAATCCTTCGTGCGCTAGCATCGCGCCACGAGCGGACTTTGCACCGCATGGCGCGACTCCTAACCGCAAAAGGTGAAGGAATGATCGACAGGAACGAGGCCCTGCGGAAGCTTGCCATGAACATGGCGCGCTACAGCGGCATCGCGCCGCTCGCCAAGCCGCTCATGGGCGGTTTGGGTGCGATCCTGATGCTCCATCATGTGTCGGATGATATGCCGAAGCCGCTCGGGCTGAATGCGCATCTGACGATCACGCCCGGCTTCCTCGACGAGGTCCTGACGCTGATGAAGCAGATGGGCTACATTTTCGTGGACATGGACGAGGCGCTTTCACGCATCCGCAAGCCGGTGCCCGGATTGCGGTTTGCGACCATCACCGCCGATGACGGCTACCGTGACAATCTTGTCGAGGCGCTGCCGGTGCTGGAGAAGCATGGCGCGCCCATCACCGTCTATGTGGCGCCGGGCCTGGTCGAGGGCGCCGTCGATATCTGGTGGGAACTTGTCGAGGATATCGTGACGATCGCCGATGCTGTGCGGCTGCCTGGCAATGGTGTTTCGGTGGAATTCGACTGCCGGACGGAAGCAGCCAAGCGGGACAGTTTCTGGCGTATTATGAAGCACTTGTCGGAGAGCGTTTCCGAGGAAGATCAGCGCGATGTCGTGCGCGACATGGCGAGAAAGGCCGGGATCGACGTAAAGCCGGCCCGAAATAATGTGATGAACTGGAAGGAGATAGGCCGCATGGCCGGCCATCCGCTGGTGACGATCGGCGCGCACACGGTCCACCATTTCAACCTGAAGCGGCTTCCCGAACCTCAGGCGCTTGCCGAGATGGCGGACGCGGCAGCCCGGATCGCGGGCGCGACAGGAGAGATGCCCCGCCACATGGCTTTTCCTTATGGCTTTCGGTCCGCGGTCGGCCGAAGGGAAGTCGAACTGGCGCGAAGGGCCGGCTTCGCATCGGCGGTGACGACCCGGCATGGCCTGATCCGGCCGGGGCACGCCCGGCACCTCCGCGCCCTGCCGCGTATTTCGCTCAACGGAAGGTATCAGAATGTCGGCTATGTCGGCACGATGCTGTCGGGCGTCACCACGCCGCTCGCCAACGCCGGCAGGCAGCTCGTCACCGTGTAGCGGACGCTACCCTTTCAGCCGCTCGGCTACTTCCGCCGCGAAATAGGTCAGGATGCCGTCGCAGCCGGCCCGTTTGAGGGAAAGCAGGCTCTCCATCATCGCCCGTTCGCCGTCCAGCCAGCCATTCTGCCCGGCGGCCTTGATCATCGAATATTCGCCCGACACCTGATAGGCGAAGGTCGGCACGGAAAATTCGTCCTTCAGCCGACGCACGATGTCGAGATAGGGCAGGCCCGGCTTCACCATCAGCATGTCGGCGCCCTCGGCGAGGTCCTGTTCCGCCTCGCGTACCGCCTCGTCGGAATTGGCGGGGTCGATGTAATAGGTGTTCTTGTCGCCCTTTAGCACGCCCTTGGTGCCGATCGCCTCGCGGTAGGGGCCGTAGAAGGCGGAGGAGAATTTGGTCGCGTAGGCCATGATCGCCACGTCCTGGAAGCCGTTGGCGTCGAGCGCGTCGCGGATGGCGCCGATGCGGCCGTCCATCATGTCCGACGGCGCGACGATGTCGGCGCCGGCGGCGGCCTGCAGGACGGCGGCGGCCGTCACCTGCGCCACGCTCTCGTCGTTGACGACAACGCCGTTTCTCAGGATGCCGTCATGGCCGTGGCTGGTGAAGGGGTCGAGTGCCGCATCGGTGATGATTCCGATCTCGGGCACGGCGTGCTTGATCGCGCTTGTGGCGCGGTTGATCAGATTACCGGGATCGAGGATCGCCGAGCCGGTCTCGTCGCGAAGCGCCATGTCCACGTTCGGGAAAGTGGCGACGGCCGGGATGCCGAGCTTCGCCGCGCGTTCCGCCTCGCGCACGGCCATATCGACGCTGAGACGGAAGACGCCCGGCATCGCCGCGATCGGCTCGCGCCGGTTCTCGCCGTCGATAAGGAAGAGCGGCCAGATCAGATCGTCGACGGTCAACTGGTTCTCGCGCACCAGTCGGCGCGACCAGCCGGCCTTGCGCATGCGCCTGAGCCGGCGTCCCCTGGTGATCTCGTCGACGCTTCTGCCGCCTGCCGGCAGTTCACGGCTGAACTTGTTCATGGCTGGGTCCCGATCCTGGCTGCTCGATCCGTTTCTAGCATGGCCACCGCCGAGGCACCAATGCGACGGTTTGCGCCTTGGAGCGGCCCGACATTGACGACGCTCCATAGCCTGCGTAGCACTTCGGACAAGAGCGAATAATAAGGATTCTCCCGGCGATGGATTTTGGCGGCAGCGACGATATCCGCTTCGAGCGGATCGGCAAGGCGGGTGTCGTGACGTTGACGCGGCCCAAAGCCCTCAATGCCGTCAATCACAGCATGGTCAAGGCGCTCTCCGCAGCACTTGCCGCTTGGGAGACCGACAGCGCCGTCGAACTCGTGGTCATCAAGGGCGAGGGGCGCGCTTTCTCGGCCGGTGGCGACATTCTCGATGTCTACGAGGCGGGCAGGGCAGGGCGGCCGAAATACGACTTCTTCGCCGACGAATACCGCCTCAATGCCCATATCGAACGCTACCCAAAACCCTATGTCGCGCTCATAAACGGCTTCGTCATGGGGGGAGGCGTCGGCGTCTCCGTCCACGGCTCGCACCGGGTGATGACCGAAAACGCCGTCTTCGCCATGCCTGAAGTCGGCATCGGCTTCTTTCCGGATGTCGGGGGCAGCCACGTCCTGCCCGACCTCGGGGGGCATTTCGGCTTTTATCTCGGCCTCACCGGAAATCGCATCCGCTACGGCGACGCGCTATGGTCCGGCCTTGCCACCCACACGATTGCGTCGGAATATCTCGACGGCCTTCTGGAGCATCTGTGCGATACGGGCGATGCGGGCTCGGCCTTGCGGGAGGTGTTCCGCGCCGCGCCGCGCGAGACCCCGACCGAAGTCGTTCATGCGATCGCGCGGCATTTCTCGAAGCCCAGCCTGGAGGAAATCCTGGCAAGCCTGAAACAGGCGGCCGCCGACGAGCCGTTTGCCGCCGAGACGCTTGCCACGATCGCAAAACGCTCGCCGACAAGCCTCGCCATCGCCTTCCGGCAGATCGCTGCTGGCCACACGCTTTCCATGGAGGAGTGCATGCGCATGGAATTCCGCATTCTCAATCGCATGCTGACCGGCCATGATTTCTACGAGGGCATCCGCGCCGCCCTCATCGACAAGGGCTCGACGCCGCAATGGTCCCCCGCCACGCTCGACGCGGTCAGGCCCGAGGAGATCGATGCCTATTTCGCACCGCTCGGAGACCGGGAACTGGTATTGTGAGCTACGACCCGCATGAGAACCGCTTTGCCGGCCCGTCGATGACGACGGTCGCGTTCGAGTGGTTCCAGCGGGCGGTGGCGCTCTACTGCCTGCTCTCTGGCATCTATTACTGGGTGCGGCTGGTCGGCTTCTATCCCGGATCGCTCTGGCGGTTCGACCTGATGCCGATGCAATGGCAGATCGCCGCCGCGACGCTCGCCGTTCTCTTCCCCGTCGCCGCTATCGGGCTGTGGATACTTTCCTCGTGGGGGCCGGTCATCTGGTTCATCTGCGCGGTGACCGAAGCGATCATGTATGGCGGGCTGCCGGAACGCTTCGGCCGTCTGGACCCCGTGCTCGTCATGCATCTCGCCGTTGCGCTCATCTATGTGGGTTTCAGATTTGCACTCTTCCTTCAAAGGCGGAGGGCCGCGTTAACTGCACATTAGTCCTCTTTCAAGACGATCCCCAGTAAGCACCTGTTAAGCTTGGCGTTTAAGTCGAATTTTAGATGTATTCGATAGGGTGCGGCTAAGGTGAAAAAAACAAAAATCACCGGGCGTCAACAGAGAGGCTAAGTACTATGATCAACTCGCGTCAGGCGGCGAAGCCCGCTTTGGAGAATGACGATCGGCGTCAGGCGATCCGTTCCCTTTATCTTGAATCGCTCCAGCTTGTGGAGCGGCTGCACCGCCGCCTGCTGGACGTGGTCAAGGACGAATTCGACCGCAACGGCCGTTCCGACATCAACGCCATCCAGGCGCTGCTGCTCTTCAACATCGGCAATGCGGAGCTGACCGCTGGCGAACTGCGCTCGCGCGGCTACTATCTCGGCTCGAACGTGTCGTACAATCTGAAGAAGCTGGTCGATCTTGGCTTCATCAACCATCAGCGCTCGCGCATCGACCGCCGTTCGGTCCGCGTCAGCCTGACGCCGAAGGGCCAGGAAGTCGCCGAGGTCGTCGGCGGGCTCTACGAGCGTCATGTCGGCTCGATCGAACAGGTCGGCGGCATCAACTCGGAAGAGTTCCAGCAGATGAACCGCGTCCTCCAGCGCCTCGACCGCTTCTGGAACGATACGATTGCCTATCGGATGTAGTTCTGGGCCGTTGGCCACCTCGGCTGTTGCGTTTCCGCAACGCCGCCCGTCAAACCGATCGCAGCCGGCCGCTCAAGCGCGCCGGCTGCCGCCGTTTCGATCACATAACGGTCAGGGCTCGTTTATGGCCCCATTGCCGCCATATTGCGATGAGAGCGGACATCCAAGGCTTGGACATCTTCTCGACCGCCGACCGGTTTTTGGAACCTAAAAATCGGATAAGCGTTCGGGGCTTGGGCGGTGGCAGCTTATTAACGTTACCAGCCTAAGTCTGTGTGTCGGTCTCGCGGGTCTGCTTCCGGATTCGATTGCGGTACCCGCCGACCCCAAGCGCCAGTCCGGAATGGAATTGAAGTCGGGAAAAGCCATGAAAACGAATCGCCGTCATTTTCTCGCAGGCGCTGGTGCGCTTGCGGCGGGTGCCTGGTCGAGCGCCGCTTTTGCGCAAAGCGCGATCGAGGAGGTTCTGGGCGCGCGGCGGCGCGGTACCTGGACCACGCAGTTCGACGCGCGCGGCGCCGAGAGCAGCGCTGCGGTGGCGACGAACCTGCCGATCTTCAGTCCGCAGACCGTGAGCTTCGTGGAGATGGCGATCCAGCAATACCAGCAGATCGCGGCGAGCGGCGGCTGGCCAGAGGTGCCCGGCGACAAGAAGCTCCAGATCGGCGTTTCCGATCCGGCCGTGGTGGTGTTGCGCAAGCGCCTCATGGTTTCGGGCGACCTGTCGGAGCAGGCGGGTATTTCGCCGGCCTTCGACAGCTATGTCGATGCGGCGGCCAAGCGTTTCCAGCTACGCCACGGCCTGCCCGGCGACGGCGTTTTGGGCAAATATTCCTTCGCGGCGATGAACGTGTCGGCGAATGTCCGTCTCGGCCAGTTGCAGACCAATCTCGTGCGTCTGCGCTCCATGTCGGGCGACCTCGGCCCGCGCTACGTCGTGGTCAACATTCCGGCCGCGCAGATCGAAGCCGTCGAGAACGGCAGGGTGGTTTCCCGGCACACGGCGATCGTCGGCAAGATCGACCGCCAGACCCCGCTTTTGAATTCCAAGATCAACGAGGTCATCGTCAATCCGTACTGGAATGCGCCGGTCTCGATCGTCCGTCGGGACATCATCCCGATCATGCGCAAGAACCCGAATTACCTGACCGACAACAACATCCATCTGCTGGCGCCGGACGGCAAGGAAGTCGATCCGACGACCATCGACTGGTCGACCGACGATGCAACCAAATACCGCTTCCGGCAGGATCCGGGCAAGATCAACGCCATGGCTTCGGTGAAGATCAATTTTCCGAGCCCGGACGGCGTCTATATGCACGACACGCCGCAGCAGGGCCTCTTCAACCAGCTCATGCGTTTCGATTCGTCGGGCTGCGTGCGCGTCCAGAACGTGCGCGACCTCGTATCCTGGCTTTTGCGCGGTACTCCTGGCTGGGACCGTCAGCGGCTGGAGGAAACGATCAAGAGCGGCGCCAACACGCCGGTCGAACTGGGCGATCCGACGCCGGTCCATTTCGTCTACATCACGGCATGGTCGACCGGCCCGGGCGTGGTGCAGTTCCGAGACGATATCTACGGGCGCGACGGCGCGCAGGAACTGAAGATGTCGAGCGCGATCTGAGCGCTCGAACAGAACCGCTCGGCCGCCTGCTCTAACGCCGCGCGCGATTGCCGCAATCCGGCAAGGAAATTTCGCCCCGCGAACCGTGGCAGCGAGCGGGTAGGTATGTTAATGGCGACCGGCACCCCCATCCAGCGAGGAACCGGCCATGGCTACCGCGACCGCCGTCTCAAGCCAGATCGACGGCTTTTTCACAACGCCGCTTGAAGAACGCGATCCGGAGATTTTCGGCTCCATCCGTGATGAACTCGGTCGCCAGCGCCATGAGATCGAGCTGATCGCCTCGGAAAACATCGTCAGCCGCGCCGTGCTGGAGGCGCAAGGCTCGATCATGACCAACAAATATGCCGAGGGTTATCCCGGCAAGCGCTATTATGGCGGCTGCCAGTTCGTCGATGTCGCCGAGGAACTGGCGATCGAGCGGGCGAAGAAGCTCTTTTCCTGCAATTTCGCCAACGTGCAGCCGAATTCCGGTAGCCAGATGAACCAGGCCGTGTTCCTGGCGCTCCTGAAGCCGGGCGACACCTTCATGGGGCTCGACCTCAATTCCGGCGGCCACCTCACCCACGGGTCGCCTGTCAACATGTCGGGGAAGTGGTTCAATGTCGTCTCCTATGGCGTTCGTCCCAACGACCATTTGCTCGACATGGACGCCGTCGAGAAGCTGGCGCGCGAGACCAAGCCGAAGCTGATCCTCGCCGGCGGCACCGCCTATTCCCGCTTCTGGGACTGGGCACGCTTTCGCGAGATCGCCGACGAGGTCGGCGCGTATCTCATGGTCGACATGGCGCATATCGCGGGGCTGGTGGCCGGAGGCGTGCATCCCTCGCCCCTGCCGCACGCCCATGTGGTGACCACGACCACGCACAAATCGCTGCGCGGCCCGCGCGGCGGCATGGTCCTCACCAATCACGAGGATATCGCCAAGAAGATCAACTCGGCGGTCTTTCCGGGCCTGCAGGGCGGCCCGCTGATGCATGTCATCGCCGCCAAGGCGGTGGCGCTGGGCGAAGCGCTGCGCCCCGAATTCCGTTCCTACGCGCATGAGGTCGTCGCCAATGCCAAGGCGCTCGCTTCGTCCTTGCAGGAAACCGGGCTCGACATCGTCTCCGGCGGCACCGACAACCATCTGATGCTGGTCGATCTGCGTCCCAAGAACGCCACCGGCAAGCGCGCCGAGGCAGCGCTCGGCCGCGCCAGCATTACCTGTAACAAGAACGGCATACCCTTCGACCCCGAAAAGCCGTTCGTCACCTCCGGTATCCGCCTCGGCACGCCGGCCGGCACCACGCGTGGCTTCGGCCAGGCCGAATTCCGCGAGATCGGCAAGCTGATCGCCGAGGTGCTCGACGGTTTGAAGGCCGCGAATTCGGACGAGGGCAACGCCGCGGTCGAAGCGGCGGTGCACAAGAGGGTGCTGGCGATGACGGAAAGATTTCCGCTTTATCCGTATCTCGGGTAGAGGAAGGCTCGTCAGAGTCGCCGAGACGGAAAAAGCATGCGCTGCCCCTATTGCCAATCCGAAGACACCCAGGTGAAGGATTCCCGGCCGGCGGAGGACGGTTCGGCCATCCGGCGCCGGCGTGTCTGCCCGGATTGCGGCGGCCGCTTCACCACCTTCGAGCGCGTCCAGCTTCGGGATCTCGTGGTGGTCAAGAAATCCGGCCGCAAGGTTCCCTTCGATCGTGACAAGCTGGCGCGCTCCTTCGACATCGCGCTCAGGAAGCGCAACGTCGATCCCGAGCGGGTGGAACGCGCCGTCACCGGCATCGTCCGTCAGCTTGAAAGCTCCGGCGAGATGGAAATCCCCGCCGGCGACATCGGCAATCTCGTCATGGAGGCGCTGAAGGCGCTGGACGATGTCGCCTATGTCCGTTTCGCCTCGGTCTATCGCAATTTCCGCGAGGCCAAGGATTTCCACGAACTGCTCGGCGAACTGAAGGCCGACGAGACTGCCGCTGAGTGATGGCCGCCCCTCTGTCCGGTGCCGGGGATGAGATCGACAGCCGCTTCATGGCGGCTGCGATCCGCCTGTCGCGCCGGCATCTGGGCCTGACTGGCACCAACCCTTCCGTCGCCACGTTGATCGTCCGCGATGACGGCGAGGGGCCGGTCATTGTCGGCACCGGCGTTACCGCGATCGGCGGCCGCCCGCATGCCGAGCCGCAGGCACTCGGGGAGGCGGGCGAACTGGCGCGCGGCGCCACCGCCTATGTGACGCTGGAGCCCTGTGCCCATCATGGACGCACGCCCCCCTGCGCGGAGGCGCTTGTCACGGCCGGCGTGACGCGCGTTGTCGGTGCGGCAAGCGATCCCGACGAACGGGTCTCGGGAAAAGGCTACGCCATCCTCCGCACGGCCGGCATGGAGGTCGTCGAAGGGGTCCTGGCAAGGGAAGCGGCTGACTTGATGGCCGGATACCTCATGCGCTCTTTGCGGAAAAGACCGGAAGTAACCGTAAAGCTTGCCGTATCGCGCGACGGGCGGATCGGTATTGCAAACGGGGGCCAGATAGCGATCACCGGCGATATATCGCGGCGGCAGGTGCATCTCATGCGCGCTGAAGCCGATGCCATCCTGGTCGGCATCGGCACGGCGCTTACCGACGATCCGGAACTGACCTGCCGTCTGCCGGGGCTGGAGACGCGTTCGCCGGTTCGTATCGTGCTCGATGCGCGTGCGCAGCTGCCGGTGGCGGCGAAGATGGTGCGGCAGGC